>NZ_SMKJ01000125.1:0-18098 GCF_004348615.1 Micromonospora sp. KC207 | reverse complement strand
CTCCTGACCCGTCCCCCGCCCCTGCCCCTCGTCGACCGAGGGTTCGTCAGCGGCGCGTCGCCGGGGTTCGTTGGCGGCGGGCTCCCTGGCGGTCGCCGGTGCGGTACTCCCAGCCCTCACGCCAGGCGAAGTCGGCGATGATCAGGGCCTCCAGCGGGACGCCGTCGAGCAGGTGGTCCAGCGCCCACCGGGTGGCGACATGCCCGATCAGCAGGATGCCGCAGCCGTCCCAGCGCAGCGGGACGTCGTCGAGGAATCGCCCGGCCCGCGAAACGGCCTGCCGCCAGCTCTCGCCGCCGGGGTAGGGCGAGTCGAGGTGGTCGACTCTGCCCCGGTGCAGCTCCACCGCGGACGTGCCGTTGCGCGTCCCGTAGTCGCACTCCCGCAGCCGCCAGTCGTGCAGGATCGGGATGCCGGTGCCCGCGAAGGCCACCTCGGCGGTCTCCACCGCGCGGCGCAGGTCCGAGGTGAAGATGGCCGCGATGCCGTCGTCCCGCCTGCGGGCGCCGAGCTCGGCGGCCAGCGCCCGCCCGCGCGCGGACAACCGCCCCGGCAGCCAGCCGGTGGCGACGCCCCGGTCGTTGTCCTCACTCCACGAATGGGTCTCGAAGACGATCCGCGTCGACATGGATCAAGGCTATGACTCCGTGCTCGGCAGAGGTTGCCGCCGAATGACAGCCCTGTGAGCGGCCAAGCTCCCCTGCCAAGGCACACCCTGTCATGACGCATCGTTTCTTATCCGCATCATCATGAGTATGATGGGGAGTGATGAGAGAAGAAATGTACTCGGTCGAGCAGGTGGCGGACCTCCTCGGCCTGCACGTGCGCACCGTGCGCGGCTACATCCGATCCGGCCGGCTCGGGGCGACCCGGATCGGCAAGCAGTACCGGATCACCCCCGCCGACCTCGACGCGCTCACCGGCCGCTCGCAGTCGCCGGTGCGGCAGGGCGACGGCGCGAAGGCGGAGGTGTCGAGCATCGTGCAGGTCGACGGCGTCGACCGGCCCACCGCCGACCGGCTCAGCACGCTCGTGCTGGCCGGAGCGAACAACGGGTACGACCTCGCGCACCCGCTGCGCGTGCAGACCGTCCACGACGAGGAACGGAACCGGATGAAGATCGTGATCCTGGGCGGCACCGCCGCCACCGCCGACCTGCTGCGACTGCTCGACGCCGTGCTCGACGGGGCCGACGGCCTACTCACCCGCAGGGACGGCCAGCTCGCCGGGGAGGCGGGGGATGCCTGACGACGTGCGGGAACTGGCCGGGGTGCCGGTGCTGGTCTGCGACCCGGACGGCCCGCTGGTGGCCACCGAGCAGGACGCGCTGGACCTGATCGGCGCCGCCTTCCTCAGCGCGACGGTGGTGGCCGTGCCCGCGAGCCGGCTGAGCGAGGAGTTCTTCTCGCTCGGCACCCGGTTCGCCGGCGAGGTGATGCAGAAGTTCGTCAACTACCGGCTGCGCCTGGCCGTCATCGGCGACGTCTCCGGACACCTGGCGGCGAGTCCGGCGCTGCGCGCCCTGGTCCACGAGTCCAACCGGGCCGACCACGTGTGGTTCCTGCCCGACCTCGACGCGCTCGACGCCCGGCTGCGCGCCGCGGCCTGACCGGCCCGCGGAGCGCCGCCCGGCCGACCGGGGCCCGCACCACCGACGGCCGACCGCGGGCGCACCACGGCGGCCCGCCAGGGGCGCGCCGCGCCGCGTACCGGATGGCGGTTTGTTGGGGTGGCCGGGTCCGCGCGGACGGTAACATCCGCTCGGACCCGGCCGAAGTGAGGAATCTCGTGGGCGTGCGATTCGAGGAACTGGCCTGGCGGGAGACCCCGATCGGCGAGATCAGCCTGCGCCGCCGGCGCGACCCCGCGCTGGACCGCGAGGTGTACGAGGTCAAGCTCGACGACGAGTTCCTGATGTCCAGCCTCTTCCCCGTCGCGGAGATCGAGCTGGCCCGGCTCGGGCTGGCTCCGCTGCGCGGCGAGGCGCTGGATGTCGTGGTCGGCGGCCTCGGCCTCGGCTACACGGCCCGCACCGCCCTGGAGGACGCCCGGGTGGCGTCGCTGGTGGTGGTGGAGGCGATCGAGGACGTCATCGACTGGCACCGGCGGGGCCTGCTGCCGTTCGCAGCGGGGCTGGCCGACGACCCGCGCACCCGGTTCGTCCGGGCGGACTTCTTCGCGGCGGTCGCCGACGGGACGGGCTTCGACCCGGACTCACCCGGCCGGCGGTTCCACGCGGTACTGCTCGACGTGGACCACTCGCCCCGGCACGTGTTGCACCCGAGCCACGCCCCGTTCTACACCGACGAGGGCCTGCGCCGCCTCGCCGACCTGCTGCACCCGGACGGGGTCTTCGCCCTCTGGTCCAACGATCCGCCGGACCCGGACTTCCAGCGGGTGCTGACCGGGGTGTTCCCGACCAGCCTGGCCCACGTCGTCCGCTTCGCCAACCCGTTGCAGGGCCGGGAGTCGGCCAACACCGTCTACGTCGCCCGCCGGTAACCGGCGGGACCGAGCCGCGTGGGGCCGCCGGTGCAGCCGGGCCGCATCGGGAGCCGGCCCACGGGCATGGTGTCGGCCGAACCGGGAAAGGCCCCTGGGCCGCGTACGCGGCGGACGCCCGGCCAACGGGACCGTCCGGTCAACGGGAGGTGGACATGCGGGCCGTACTCTGGGTCGTCGGTGTCGTCGCCGGCGTGCTCGTCCTGCTCGGGCTGCTGCTCGAAGCGGTGCGCTGGTTGGTGATCATCGGGGTGATCGCGCTGCTCGTGGTCATCGTGCTCGCGTTCGTCAAGGGCCGGCAGACGGTGCAGCACCGGCATTCGGCGCGACGCTGAGCCCCGCCGGCAGCGGCCGGACCTCCGACGCGATCTCTCGTCCGGTCGTGACACCGTGACCTACCATCCGCGCGACGGCCCGTGGGCCCGCGCCCGCGCGACGAACCAGCAGATCCCGCACTTCGAGCTGTGCAACCACTACCGCCGGCTGCGGGAGCCCGCTCGCTAGGAGCGGGCAGCACGTCACACCGAGGAGGTCGCCAGGGCGTCGGTCCGCACCTGCCCACCGGCGGCCGGCGGGGCGGGGGTCGCGCTGGGCAGGGAGAGCCGGATGACCTTCCACCAGGCGGAAGCCACCTGCTTCGGCAGCGCCCCGGTGGTGTACGTCAGCCCGTACTTGGCGAACAGCGTCCGCACCTCGGGGGCGACCTCCTGGTAGCGGCAGCTCGGCAGGTCGGGGAAGAGATGGTGCTCGATCTGGAACGACAGGTTGCCGGTCATGATGTGCGTCAGCCGGCTGCCGCTGATGTTGGCCGAGCCGAGCATCTGCCGCAGGTACCACTCGCCCCGGGTCTCCCCCTCGATGGAGGCCTTCTCGAAGGTCTCCACCCCCTCCGGGAAGTGCCCGCACATGATCACCGAGTGGCTCCACAGGTTGCGGATCAGGTTCGCGGTGAAGGTGGCCGCGAGGGTGCTGAGGAACGACGGCCCCGACAGCAGCGGGTGGATGATGTAGTCCTTGAGGAACTGGCGACGGATCTTGCGGCCGACCGCGCGGGCGCGGGCCCGGAACTCGGGGGCCTTGTGTCGGCCCTTGCGCAGGTTGCGGCCCAGTTCCAGGTCGTACGCGGCGATGCCGTACTCGAAGAAGCACGCGTTGATCAGGTTCCACAGCGGCTGGCCGAGGTGGATCGGGTGCCACGGCTGGTCCTCGTCGACGCGCATGATGCCGTACCCGAGGTCGTTGTCCTTGCCGAGCACGTTGGTGTACGTGTGGTGTAGCTGGTTGTGCGAGTGCTTCCACTGCGCGGCCGGGGAGACGTGGTCCCACTCCCAGGTCGTCGAGTGGATCTTCGGATCACGCATGAAGTCGTACTGGCCGTGCAGAACGTTGTGACCGATCTCCATGTTCTCCAGGATCTTGGCCACCGCGAGGCCGGCGGTGCCGACCAGCCAGGCCGGCGGGAACAGCGAGAACAGCAGCACCGCCCGGCTGCCCAGCTCCAACCGGCGCTGGATGGCGATCACCTTGCGGATGTACGCGGCGTCGGCCTCCCCCCGGCTGGCGAGCACCCGGTCCCGGATCGCGTCGAGTTCCCTGCCAAGCGCGTCGATGTCGGCGGCGGTGAGATGGGCGATCGGGTTGTGGGCCTTCTTCTGGATCGCGGTCACGTCCGGTTCTCCTGTCAGAGGTCGATGTCGCAGGTACCGGCCGCCGCCGACACGCAGGTCTGGATGAGCACGCCGTCGCCGGGGACGGCGGTGGTGATCTCCCCGTTGCGCAGGTCCCGGACCGCGCCTTGGCGCAGCGGCACCACGCAGCCGAAGCAGATGCCCATCCGGCACCCGGACGGCATCAGCACCCCCGCGTCCTCCCCCGCGTCGAGCAGGGCGGTTCCGCCGTCGGCGCGCACGGTGACCCCGGCACGGGTGAAGGTGACGTCGCCCCCCGCGCCCGGGGAGATCACCGTCGGTCGGAACCGCTCGGTGTGCAGCCGGTCGGCCGCCCCGTTGGCGGCCCAGTGGGCCTCGACCGCGTCGAGCAGGCCGACCGGGCCGCACGCCCAGGTCTGCCGGTCGAGGTGGTCGGGCACCAGGTCGGCCAGCTCGGCCACGCCGAGCACGCCGTCGGTGTCGGTGTGCCGCTCGACGAGGCGGATCGCGCCCCGGGCGGCGAGCCCGCGCAGCTCGGCGGCGAAGATCACGTCGTCCGGGGTCGGCGCGGAGTGCACCAGCACCACGTCCGCCGTGGCGGGCGCGCCGGCACGGAGCATCCCCATGACCGGGGTGATACCGCTGCCGGCGGTGACGAAGAGGACCTGCTCCGGCGCGGGCACGGGCACGACGAAGTCGCCCTGGGCCTGGTCGAGCTGGACCAGGGTGCCGGGCCGGGCCCGGCGGACCAGGTGGTTGCTGACCCGGCCGTCCGGGATCGCCTTCACGGTGACCGAGATCAGTCCGTCGCTGCGGCCGGGGGCCGAGGTGAGCGAGTACGCCCGCCACTGGCGGACGCCGTCGACGTCCACGCCGAGGCGGACGTACTGGCCGGGGGTGTGCCCGCGCCAGCCGCGGCCGGGCCGGATGGTCAGCGTCGCGGCGTCCCGGGTCTCCGGTCGCACGTCCAGGATCCGCCCGCGCAGGGCGGCCCCGGAGCGCAGCGGGGCGATCAGGTCGAGGTAGTCCTCGGGCAGCAGCGGCGTGGTGACCGTCTCGGCGAGCCGGAACAGCCTGTCCCGGACGGTGCGGCGGCCGGGTGGGCGCGGGACGGTGGTGGTCATACGATCAGCGTGACGGACACGATCGCATAACATCTTGGCCAGGAAAGATGAAAGCGCCACACGGTTTTGTTCCGGGAGAACAACGATGTCGGAAGAGTCCGGGACCAGCCGCCGCGCTGCCCGTCTCGAACTGGACGAGCCGATGGCCGCCCGGCTGCTAGGCGCGCTGCCACTGGTCGCCGAGCGCACGGTCACCGCGATCACGGCGGAGGTGCCGGCCTACTCGGGCACCCTCACCGGCCAGATGCGGGCGAAGATCGAGAACGCGGTGCGCATCGCGTTGGGCACCTTCCTCCAACTCGTCGGCCGGCCCCAGGCGGCATCGGACCCGAGCACCCCGCTGGCCCCGGCGCTGGAGGCGGCGTACGCCCTCGGCAGCGGGGAGGCCCGCTCCGGCCGCAGCATGGACGCGCTGCTGGCGGCGTACCGGGTGGGGGCGCGGGTGGCCTGGCGGGAGGTCTCCACCGCCACCGTGCGCGCCGGGCTCGCGGCGGCGACGGTCGCCGAGTTCGCCGAGCTGATGTTCGCATACATCGACGAACTCTCCGCCGCCAGCGTGGCGGGGCACGCCGACGAGCTGGCCAGCGTCGGCCGGGCCCGGCAGCGGTACCTGGAGCGGCTCACCCAGCAGCTACTGGCCGGCGAGTCCGAGGACGTGCTGCGCCGCAGCGCCGAGCGGGCGGACTGGCCACCGCCGCAGACGCTGACCGTCGTGCTGCTGCCCCGCAACGGCCTGCGCGCTGTGCTGACCGCGCTGAGCCCGCAGACGTTGGAGAGCGGGGAGGACATGCCGGGGGCGGACCCGGCCGAGGAACTGGCCGTGCTGCTGGTGCCCGACGCGCACGGCGGCCGGCGGCGGCAGCTCGCCCGCGTGCTGCGCGGGCACCGTGCGGTGCTGGGGCCGGCCCGGCCGTGGCACCGGGTGGCCGGGTCGTACGAGCGGGCCGCTCGGGCGCTGCTGCTCGGGCTGCCCCGCGCCGACGCCGACGCGCCGCTGGACACCGAGCGGCACCTGGCGCGGCTGCTGCTCAGCACGGACCCGGAGGCCCTGGCCGACCTGCGCGCGCAGGTGCTGGAGCCCTTCGCCGCGCTGCCGCCGGCCACCGCCCACCGGCTCGCGGAGACGCTGCGCGCCTGGCTGCTGCACCAGGGCCGGCGCGACGACGTGGCGGCGGCCCTGTTCGTGCACCCGCAGACCGTGCGCTACCGGATGGCGCAGGTGCGGGAGCTGTACGGCGACCGGCTGCTCGACCCGGCGACCGTGCTGGACCTGACGCTGGCCCTGGCGGTGCTGCCGTCGCCACAGGACTGACGCGGCCCCGGGCCGGACGGGCCTAGCGCACCGGGCGCGGTGGACCCGACGCGCGGAGGATGAACGCGACCGCGTCGCGGGCGGAGGTGGCCCGCGTCGGCGGACCGACCAGGTAGTCGAGGACCCGGCGCCAGGAGGGCACCACCAGCAGGTGACCGGCGTCCGGAACGACCTCCAACCGGGCGTCGGGCAGGGCGTCGCGCCACCAGCGGCCGTGCGCGGGGCCGGTAAGGGCGTCGTCGGCCCCGTACAGCAGCAGGGTGGCCGCCCCGACCTGGTCGGGGGTGAAACCCCACGGGCGCAGCGAGTAGCCGGCGATGTCGTCCGCGATGCCCCGCACGCCCTGGGTGAAGGCCCCCGCCAGCATGTCGCCGATCCGCGCGGCGACGGCGGGGTCGCCCACCACGGCCCGGTCGGCCGGGTTCGCGCCGAGCAGCCGCACGGCCGCCGGGTTCCGGGGATCGGACGGCACCAGGGCGGCCATCGCGGCGTCCAACTGGGCGCGGACGTCGGCGACCGGCCGATCACGCAGCGCGGCCATCATGTCCCGCTGGCGCGGGTCGAGCCAGGGGACATCCTCGTCGGGAGCGGGGGTGGCCAGCACCGCCACCCGGCGTACCAGGTCGGGCCGGCGGGCCGCTAGGGCGAGCGCGACCCGGCCTCCGGCCGACCAGCCCGCGACGGACACCCGCCCGAGACCACGCTGGTCGATCAGCTCGACGAGGTCGTCGGCGGCGGTCGGCACGTCCGCCCAGCCGGTGCTCGGATCGGATTCGCCGTAGCCGGCCCGGTCGAGGGCGAGGAGGGTGACCCCGGCGTCGAGGGTCGCCGCCGGGTCGGGGTCGAAGGCACCGGAGCCCGGGGCGGGGTGACAGAACAGCACCACCCGCCGGCCGGCGTCCGCACCGAAGCGGTACACCGCCGCCCGGCGACCGTCCCTGAGCGTGATGATCTCCCCAGTGCTGGACATGCGGCGAGTCTGACAGTGGCGGGCCGCCCCGGAGACGGTACGGCGGGAGGTCACCCGATCGGGTGACCTCCCGCCGTGGCGCGCGGCCCGGGGCCCGGGTGGTGCCGGGCCCGCCCAGGACGCGGCATCCGGGCCGGCGGACGACGGTCAGGCGGGGTCAAGCCCGCCGCACGGCGGTGCCGAGGGCGGCGAGGGCGACGGCGAGCCCGCCGGCACCGGCCAGGGCGAACGTCAGCGGCGCGCCGTGGTGCTGGGCCAGCCAGGCGAACGCCGCCGCGCCGATGCCGCCGAGGGAGAAGTGGATCGTCCAGAAGGCGGCGGTGACCCGGCCGAGCACGTGCTCCGGCGTCACCTCCTGGCGCAGCGACAGCGAGCAGATGCCGGCGACGCTCAGGCAGCCGAAGTAGACCGTCATCAGCGCGCCGACCTCGGCGGGCCGGCGGGTGGGCGCGAGGGCCGCGACCGCGCCGCCGGTGGCCGCGACCGCGCCGATCCAGCACGCCCCGAACCCGAACCGCCCGCGCAGCCGCGCGACGACCAGCGCACCGGTGACCGTTCCGGCGGCTCCTGCGGTGAGCACCAGCCCGACCGTTCCGTCGGACTGGCCGAGGCCGCGCTTGAGATGGTAGATCACCACGTCGTCCATGCCGTAGGTGAGCAGCAGGTAGACGGTCAGCAGGGCGGTCAGCGGGCGCAGCACACGGTGGCCCAGCAGGAACCTCACCCCGGCGAGGAACTCGGCCCACGGCCCCGGCCGGTCCGCCGCGTCGGCGGTCGCGGCGGACCGCGCGGGTAGCCGCACCAACGTCAGCAGCGCTCCGGAGGCCCCGAAGCTGGCGGCGTCGACGGCGAGCGCGCCGGCCGGGCCGAGCCAGCCGGACACGGCACCGGCCAGCGCGGGCCCCGCGACCGCCGCGAGCGCGGTGCCGGCGTACAGCCGGCCGTTCGCCCGGGTCAGCTCCGGGGCGGGCACCAGGCCGGGCACCACGGTGACGGCGGCGACCTGGAAAACCATCCCGATCGCCGCGCCCAGGGGCAGCAGCACGAACAGCGGCCAGATCGGCGGGTCCGGGACCAGCCACCACACCAGCGGGACCACCACGAACAGCAGCATCCGCGCCACGTCGGCACCGACCAGCAGCGCCCGCCGGTCGCACCTGTCCACCACGACGCCGGCGAACAGGCCGGCGAGCACCGCGGCCGTGCCGGACACGCCGGTGAGCAGGCCGGCCGTGGCGATCGAACCGGTCGCGTCGAGCACCAGCAGCGGCACGGCGAGCTGGGAGATCGAGTCGCCGAGGACGGAGAGGACCTGCGCCGTCCAGAACGCGTGGAAGCCACGGCTGCGCCCCGGCGGGGCGGGCGTGGCCGGCACCCCCGTGGTCACCGTCACCGGGCAGAGGGTAACCGACCGGCGAGCGGCCCGGCAGCCCAGCGAGCGGCCCGGCGTGCCGCCCGGGGCGGCGGTGCCCGTGGGGTCAGCGGCGGGCGGGCATCCGCAGCCCGCCCAATCCCCCGTCGACGGCCAGCGCGGTGCCGGTGACCGCCCCGGCGACCGGCGACGCCAGGTACACCACCGCGGCGGCGACCTCGGCGGCCGTGACCAACCGGCCGGTGGGCTGCCGTGCCGCGAGCTGCCGTTTCTCGGCCTCCGGGTCGGCGGCGGCGGCGAGCAGCCGGGCGACCCAGGGGGTGTCGACCGTGCCGGGCGCGACGCAGTTGACCCGGATACCGTCGCCGACCAGGTCGGCCGCCGTGGCGAGGGTCAGCGCGTGCACGGCGCCCTTCGTCGCCGAGTACAGGGCACGGCGGGGCAGGCCGGCGCCGGCGGCGATCGAGGTGACGTTGACAATCGCGGGCGCGGCGGAGCGGCGCAGATACGGCAGGGCGACCGCCGTCGCGCGGGCAACCCCGGTGACGTTGACGTCGAGGACCCGGGCCCACTCGGCGTCGTCGTTGTCCTCGACAGTGCCCACGGCGGAGACGGCAGCGTTGTTGACCAGGATGTCCACCCCGCCGAACGCGTCGGCGACCGACGCCACCGCCACGGCCAGGCCGGCCCGGTCGGCCACGTCGGCGCGGACCGCGCGTACCCGGGGGTCGGCGGGCGCGCCGGCCGGGTCCAGGTCGAGCACGCCCACCCGGGCACCCACCGCGAGCAGCGCCTCCGTGCAGGCGCGGCCGATGCCGGAGCCGCCGCCGGTCACCACCGCCACCAGGCCGTCACAGGTCATCGGGGCGAGGACGAGAGCCATCAGGCGCTGCCGAGCACGGCCCGCTGCCGGCCGAGGCCGTCGATCTCGACCTCCATCACGTCGCCGGCCCGCAGGTACGGGAAGCGACCGGACAGCGCCACCCCCTGCGGGGTGCCGGTGTTGACCAAATCCCCCGGCTCCAGGACGGTGTACTGGGACAGGTGCCACACCAGGTACGCCACGTCGAAGATCATGTCCTTGGTGGTGGAGTCCTGCCGGGGCTCGCCGTTGACCCAGGAACGCAGCCGCAGCCCCTGCGGGTCGGCGACCTCGTCGGGGGTCACCAGCCACGGGCCGAGCGGCTGGAACGTCTCGCAGGACTTGCCCTTCGACCACTGCCCGCCGGAGTGGTCGAACTGGAACGCCCGCTCGGTCACGTCGTTGGACAGCACGTACCCGGCGACGTGGTCCAGGGCGTCGGCGACCGAGTCGAGGTAACGGGCCCGCCGCCCGATGACCACGCCCAACTCCACCTCCCAGTCGGTCCTCGTCGACCCGCGCGGAATCAGCACCTCGTCGTACGGGCCGACGACCGTGTTGGGCGCCTTGTAGAAGACGATCGGGCTGGCCGGCGCAGGCGCGCCGGACTCGGCGGCGTGGGCGGCGTAGTTCTGCCCGACGCACAGCACCACCCCGGGCCGGGCGATCGGCGGCCCGATCCGCTGGCCGGCGACGTCGATCTCAGGCAGGTCGACGGCGTCGCGGACCCGGCGCGGGCCGTCGGAGGCGAAGAACGCGCCGTCGATGTCGGGGGTCGCCGACGACAGGTCCAGGTACCGGCCGCCGGTGTACCGCACGGGCCTCTCCGCGCCCACCGGCCCGACGCGCATGAGCTTCACCGATCGTCCTCCCACCGTGGACCGACGCAGGCCGCCGATCCTATCGGACGGCCGCTGACGGCCCGGCCCGTGGTTTCGCGTCCGGTATCGACGTGAGCCGTCGCCGATTGCGTGGGCTGCTGTGCAAATAGCGCCACAGGGAATTCCACCGGGCCGGTCGTCCTCCCCTGCTCGGGTTTCGCGGCCGAGTCGCCTTTCTTACAAAGGTCAATTCCGCGCCCCATGCCTGAAAGAACCTGCGAATACCATGCACAGGTGGAGGAGAATCACGGTCGTCAACCATGGGTGTGCCGCATCCGTGGCGACAGCGGCCTGATCCTCGGCAGCGGGACGCTGCTGGGCGACCGACACGTTCTCACCTGCGCCCACGTCATCGACCGCGCGGCCGGCCGCAAGGGGGCGTGGACCGCCGCCCCGCCGGCCGGCCGGGTCCAGGTCGACCTGGTCCGCCTGCCCCGCCTGCCCGCCCGCTCCGCCCGCGTGGCGACCGGCGGATGGGTTCCGGTGGGCGCGGACGGTCGTGGCGACATCGCCCTGCTCGAACTGTCCGACCCGGTCCCCGGCGGTCCGGGCGCCGAGCTGCGGCGACTGCCCCTGTGGGAGAAGCGGGTCTACGCCTTCGGGTTCCCGAAGGAGTTCAGCGACGGCGAGACCGTCCACGCCGTCCTGTCCGGAGAGACCAACGAACGGATGCAGATGAACCCGAACCCGGCGAGCCCGGGGCTGTGGGTGCGCAGCGGGTTCAGCGGCGCGGCGGCGGTCGACAACGAGACCGGCTACGTGGTGGGCATGGTGGTCTCCTACTACAGCGACCCCGCCGCCGGCCGCTCGTACATGATCCCGGTGGACACGCTCCTGAACCACCTGCCCCTGTTGGAGGCGTGGGTGGTCGGCGACTCCTCCGTCGACCAGGAGCTGACGTCGATGGGCACCGGCCGCGAGGACGGCGAGTTCGCCCGGCTGACGGCCCGGTTCTTCGCCCGCCGCTCGCCGGAGAACGTCCTGGTGGTCGTCACCGGCCCGCCCACGTCGACGATCTCGGCCACGGTACGCCGGGCCGTGGTGCTGTCCAACCGACAGTTCCGGCCGTCCTCGGCCGGTCCGGCCGCCGGCGAGCGGGACCCGTCGGTGCCGCCCCTGGGCAGCATCGACCTGGCGCTGGACGCCACCGGCAAGCCGCCCCGGGAGCTGGCCGAGCGGATCCTCGGCTTCGTCGGCGTCGCCGAGCCCGTGACGGCGGGCCCGGCGGACCGACGGCTCGGCGACAAGGCGCCGCGGGCGCTACTGATCGACGGTGTGGACGAGTCGAGCGACCCCAAGGAACTCGTCGCCGACGTCATCGGGCCGATCGTCGACCGCGCGGCCGAACGCGACCTGCGGGTCCTGGTGGGCTTCCGCAGCCCCGCGGTCGGCCTGCGGCTCGCGCTGCTCGCCCGGCGGATTGCCGGGTTGCGCGAGGCCGAGGGCCTCGCCCGCGCCCACCAGCGCGAGGTCGAGGCCCACCTGACCGGTCTGCCGCCGATGACGCCACGCGCCACCCGGCTGCGGATCCGGCTCACCACGCTGCTGGCCGCCGCCCGGGAACCCGATCCCGGTCCGTTGCTGGAACACCTGGCCGCCGTGGAGCACAGCACCGACCGGGCGCTGCACGAGGTGGCGAGGCTGCGTCGAGAGCTGACCGCCCGGGCGACCGAGCACCAGCAGCTGCGGGGGCTGCTGGACGCGCACCGGGCGCGCGCCGTGGCCGGCGGGTGGACCGAGCACCAGGGCCTCGGGCGGTCCTACCGGCGGGCCCACGACCTGCTCTGGGCCGGCCCGTGCGACCTCGCCGAGGCCACCGAGGCCGTGCACGCCTACGCCGAGGCGGTCCGGCGCATCCTCGGCGAGCCGCAGGAAGGAGTGCCGTCCTGATGCGCTGTCCGCGTACCCCGGGCTGCCCGGGCACCGTCGACGCCGACGGCTTCTGCGAGGTCTGCGGTCTCGCGCCCTGGCCCGCGAGGTCGTCGCGCCGGGTCGCGACGCCGACGGCGGGGGCGCCGGTCGGGAGCGAGACGTGGCCCGTGGCCGGCCTGGTGTCCCTGCCGGTGCGCGACTTCGCCGACCGCCGGCGCACGACGGCCGGCCTGACGGTGCCCGAGCACGAGCGGTTCTGCGCCAACCCCGCCTGCGGCAGGGAGGTCGGCCGGGGCGGGGCGGACCGGCTCGACCACGGCTACTGCCCCCACTGCGGGACGCCCTTCGCGTTCGTCTCCGCCCTGCGCCCCGGTGACCTGGTAGCCGGCCAGTACGAGGTGGTCGGGTACCTGGCCCGGGGCGGCCTGGGGCAGGTCTATCTCGCCGAGGACGTCCACCTGGACCGCAAGCACATGGCCCTGAAGCGGCTGATCAACAAGACCGAGCCGAACGCTTTGGCGATCGAGGTCTCCGAGCGGCAGTTCCTGACCACCCTGGACCACCCCAACATCGTCCGGATCTTCAACTTCGTCAGCGCGGAGGACCGGCTCTTCGGCGGGCAGACCAGCTACATCGTGATGGAGTACCTGGAGGGGATGACGCTGCACGAGCTGCGGCAGGCCGCCGTCGACCCGGCCCGGCCGGCCGTCACGCTGCCGCTGGTGGAGATCCTCGCGTACGGTCACGAGATCCTGACGGCGCTGGACTACCTGCACGGCAAGGGGTTGCTCTACACCGACCTGCACCCGGGCAACGTCATCCGTACCGCCGACCGAATCAAGCTGATCGACCTCGGCGGGGTACGCCGGGCCGACGACCGGCACAGCCCGAAGGTGGGCACCGAGACCTACGGGGTGAGCCCGACCGAGCTGGCCGCGCACGGGTTCACGGTGCGGTCCGACCTCTACGCGGTCGGGGTCATGCTGCGGGAGTTGAGCAAGCCCCCGCTCGGCTCCACCGACCGTGATCCCGACCTCGGGGCGGAGTCGTTCGGACGGCTGGTCGCGCGCGCCACCCACCGTGAGTGGCGTCGCCGCTTCGCCTCCGCCTCCGACATGTCCGAACAGCTCAAGGGCGTGCTGCGGGAGCTGCTGCCGGCACCCCCGGCGGACCGGCCCCAGGAGCCGTCCACCGTGTTCGCGCCCACGGCGGCGCTGCTCGACGCGGGGCTCGGCGCGGTGCCGGGGCTCGCGGCCTGGACCGACCCGTCCACCGCCGAGGTGCCGCACCACGGCCGCCCGGCGCCGGCCGCGGTGGCCACCGGCCTGCCGGTGCCCCGCCCCGCGACCGGCGACCCCGCCACCGCCGCCCTGGAGCTGATCGGTGCCCTCGATCCCCGCAGCCTGCTGGCCCGGCTCGCGGCGTTCGAGGCGGACTCGGTCGAGGTCCAACTGTCCCGCTGCCGGGCCCACCTGGAGCTGGGCCGGCCTGGGCCCGCCCAGGAGGCGCTGGCCGACGCCGCCGGGCTGCTCGGCGAGGACGCGAATGCCGACTGGCGGCTGGTCTGGCACCACGGCCTGCTGGCGCTCGCCCGGTCCGACGTGGACGACGCCACCGCGCGGTTCGATCGGGCGTACGGCGAGCTGCCGGGCGAGGTGGCACCGAAGCTGGCGCTCGGCTACTGCGCGGAGCAGCGGGGCGACGCCGTCGAGGCGGCCCGCTACTACCGGGCGGTGTGGCGCCGGGACCGGTCGGCCGCCAGCGCCGCGTTCGGGCTGGCCCGGCTGCGGCTGGCCGCCGGCGACCGGGAGGCGGCGGTGCAGTTCCTCGACGGCGTCCCCCGGGTCTCCCGACACTACGACGCCGCCCAGGTCGCGGCCGTTCGGGTGCTGGCCGATTGGCTCGGCGACGACCCGCCCGGCGCGGAGCACCTCAACGAGGCGGTGCGCCGCCTCGGCCGGCTGCGGCTCGACGGGGGCGCACGGCACGGTGAGGCCCGCGACCGGATGACCACGCTGGTCCGGGAGGCCGCCCTGGACCGGGTTCTCGTCCATGGCGCGGGCGGCCTGGCCGTCGGCGAGACACTGGGCGACGCGCCGTCGGAGCGGTCCCTGCGGCGGCTGCTCGAGAGTTCCCTGCGTGACCTGGCCCGGCAGGCGCGTACGGCCAACGACCACGGTGTCCTCGTCGACCGGGCGAACGCGGTCCGGCCGCTGACCTTCCTGCGATCATGGTGAGGAGCGACCCGGTGTCCAGCGCACTCGACTTCGACCTGCGGATCGACCACGACCGGTTCCTGTCCACCAGGGACCGCCAGCTACACGCGATCCTCACCGCCACCGCGCGGGCCCGGGAGGGCGGCGGCCCGGCGCAGGCCGATGGCTCCCGTTACGCCGAGGTGCTCGTCGTCGACTGCTCCGGGTCGATGGCGCAGCCGCCGACCAAGCTCGGCGCGGCCCGGCGGGCCACCGCCGCGGCCGTCGGGATGCTGCCGGACGGGGTCCGCTTCGCCGTGGTCGAGGGCACCCACGAGGCCCGGATGGTCTATCCCCGCCACCGGGGCCTGGCCACCGCCTCACCGGCCACCAGGGAGGAGGCGCGGCGCGAGCTGGGGCGGCTCGCCGCCGCCGGCGGCACGGCGATCGGCACGTGGCTGGCACTGGCCCGCGAGCTGCTGGCGGAGCACCCCGCGGCGATCCGGCACACCCTGCTGCTCACCGACGGCCGCAACGAGCACGAGACGCCGCAGCGGCTGGCGGAGGTTCTGGCGGACTGCGCGGGGCAGTTCGTCTGCGACGCGCGGGGCGTCGGCGACGCCTGGCAGCCGCGGGAGCTCATGCGTGTCGCCGAGGCGCTGCACGGCACGGCCGCCGCGGTCCGCCGGCCCCAGGAACTGGAGGCCGACTTCCGGGCGACCATGCGGGCCACGATGGCCAAGCGGGTGGCCCGGGCGAGGCTGCGGATCGCCGTGGTCCCACCGGCGCGGGTGCTGTCCTGCCGGCAGGTGCATCCCACGGTCATGGACCTGCCGGTGGCACCGGTCGACGACCGGTTGGTGGAGTGCGCGACCGGCTCCTGGGGCGCGGAGAGCCGGGAGTACCACCTGTGCCTCGAGGTGGACGGGACGGGCCGGCCGACGGGCGAGGACCTACGGGTCGCCCGGATCGACCTGCTCGTGGACGACGCGCCGGCCGCCCGGCCGGTGAACGCCCTGGCCCACTGGACCGAGGACCTAGCCCTGTCCAGCCGGATCGATCCGCGGGTCGCCCACTACACCGGGCAGGAGGAGCTGAGCCGGCTCATCGCCGACGGGTGCGACGCGTACGACACCGGCGACCGGGTGACCGCCGCGCGGCTGCTCGGCCGCGCGGTCGAGCTGGCCACCGCCGCCGGGGACGCGTTCCACCTGGAGCAGCTACGGCTTCTCGTCGAGGACGTCGGCGCCGGTTCGGTACGCCTGCGCGACGACCTGCCCCGGCTCGACGTGATCAGCGTGGCCCTGCGGTCGTCGTTCACGGTGCGCGACCCGGCCCCTCAGGTGGCGCCGCCACCGGCGCCGGCCGCCGACTCCCAGCCACGGGTCTGCCCGTGCGGCCACCGCTCGCCGCCGGGTGCCCGGTTCTGTGAGCGGTGCCGCCACGAGTTCACCGACCCGGCCGAGATCGGGCCGGTGCCGGCGTGAGCGGCGCGGCGCTGACCAGCACCACCCGGCGGACGCTGCTGCGGCTGCTGTGGGCGCTGCTCGCCGCGAACGCGGTCGCGCTGGCCGGCTGCCTGACGGTCTTCCTCGGCGTGCACCGGACCACGGACGACGCCTACGACCGTTCCGTGCCGGCGATCCTGGCGGTGTACGACACCCAGGTCGCCCTGCGGGAGGCGCACGGCGCGGCGGTAGCCAGCTTCGCGGCGTGCACCCGGCTGCTCGCCGGGCCGGGAGAGGACTACCAGAACCAGATCGCCCGCGCGGGCCAGCACCTGGCCGAGGCCGCCGAGGACAATGCCGCCGGCGACGACGGCAGCCGCGACATCCAGGTCGTCGAGGCGTCGCTGGTCACCTACACCGGCCTGATCGAGCGGGCCCATGCCCACTTCGCCCAGGCCGACGGCAGGGCGCTGGGCGCCGCTGCGCTGCGGGACGCGTCGAGCTTGCTGGAGGAGATCCTCGACCGCCTCGACCTGCTCCGGGGCAAGCAGGTCGCGGCGCTGGACCGGCAGGTCGACGGGACGTGGACGGGCCCGGCGACGATCCTGCTCTGGCTGCTGCCGGTGCTCGTCCTCAGCGGGCTGCTGGTCGCCACCCAGCTGTTCCTGCGCCGCCGGTTCCGGCGGGTGCTGAACGCGCCGCTGTTGCTGGCGACGCTCGCGGTGGTGGCGATGGGCGGCACCACCGCGATGAGCCTGCGCTCGACCGACCAGCTCGCCGACGCCCGGGCCGAGATGAATCGGGCGGCCGAGGCCCGGGCGGCGCAGCTCACCTCGCTGGTCGGCCGGGACGCCGAGCGGCTGGCCGCTCTGCTCAGCGCCGCCTACGCACCGTCGCCGTGCCCGGCCACGGCGACGCCGGTGGGTCCGCCCGGCGCGGCACCGTCCGCACCGGGCGACGGGGAGGCGGCACCGGGCGACGGGGTCGCGCTCCCCGCCGGGAACGCGTGGAAGCACGGCCAGGAGGCCACCAGGTTGGCGGCAGGGGCCGCAAACAGCCACGGCGGCGAGATCGTCCTGCTCGCGGCGTCCCTGCTCGCCGCCGCGCTGGTGGTCTTCGGGCTCCTGCCCCGACTAGAGGAATACAGGTATCGACAGCGATGAGACGCGTTGCGCTCGCCCTGATCCCGGTCCTGCTCGCCGGTGCCGGCCTGGCTGCCTGTGCCGATTCCCCGCAGCCGCGCACCCTGAGCGTCGTCGCGTCCTGGTCGACGGACGGCGAGGGCGACACCGAGCAGGAACGCCGGCGCAGCAGCGAGGCCGGGCCCTTCCTGGCGGTGTTGGACGCCTTCACGAAAGAGAGCAAGATCAGGATCAACTACCAGGGCACCCGGGACGTCAGCCAGGTGCTCCGGTCCGGGATCGACCGGGGCCGGCCGCCGGACGTCGCGGTGCTGCCCCGGCTCAACGACTTGAAGACGTACGTGCAGAGCGGCGACCTGTACCCGCTCGACGACGTCCTCGTTCCGGCCGAGCAGCCGGGCCTGGCGCGACAGCTACTCCAACTCACGCCCCCGAGAGGCACCCATGCCCGGGTTTATGGGCTGTCCGTCGCCGTGCACGCCAAGAGCCTGGTCTGGTACCGGACGGACGCCCCCGGCGGCCCCACCGTGCGCAGGCCCCCGGCGACGTGGGCGGAGCTGGTCGCGCTGACCCGCGACATCGAGGCGCGCGGGGGTGTGCCGTGGTGCCTCGGGATGGGGGCGCAACCGCAGTCCGGGTGGCCCGGCACCGACTGGATCGAGGACATCCTGCTGCACCGCCCCGGGGGGCAGATTGTCTACCAGCGGTGGGCGGCGGGGCATCAGGCGTGGAGCTCTCGGGAGGTGCGGGAGGCATGGCAGGCGTGGGG
>NZ_SMKJ01000124.1:0-18107 GCF_004348615.1 Micromonospora sp. KC207 | reverse complement strand
GGGAAGAGCAGCGCCGGGCCGTCCGGGTCCTTCGAGTCTCGGACCGCCACCGCACCGGGTACGACCGCCATCTCCACGCAGGCGCCCTCGTCACCGCTGCGGCTGCTCTTGCGCCATCGCGCCGCGGCCAGGGCCGCTCTCGTCGTCGGGGTCATGGTCCTACCGTCCCTTCAGGAGTCGGAGGAGCTGGTCCCGGGTGGCCGCGGGGCTGAGTGCGACCGTCCGCAGGTGCTCCATGATCTTGGTGCAGGTACGCAGGTCGCCGGGCCGGTCGAGGACCATCTGCCCGGCGACCGTCTCTACCGAAGCGATGATCGGGTCCTCCGGGTCGGCGAACTCCAGGATGTGCAGCGACCCCCGGGTGCCCCGGTGGTAGCCGGCCGCCAGGGGGATCACCTGGACCGTGATGTTGGGCAGCTCGGCCATCTTGAGCAGTTGGTGCAGCTGCGCCTCCATCACGGCCTGACCACCCACGGGGCGCAACAGCGCGCCCTCGTCGATGATCGCGTCGAAGATCGGCGGCGCGTCGCCGGTGAGCCGCTGCTGCCGGTCGAGTCGCAGGTGGACCCGCTGCTCGACCTGCTCGTCGCTGAGGGTGTGCGGGCCGCCCCGCATCACCCCCCGGATGTAGTCCGCGGTCTGTAGCAGGCCGGGCACCACCGACGGCTCGAAGTTGGCGATGCCGGTCGCCTCGGCCTCGAGCGCGATGAAGTCGATGGTCCGCCGGTCCAGCAGGTACGAGTAGGACACCCACCAGCCGGGCTTGCGGGCGTCCTTGGCGAGCTGGACGGCGGCGGCGATCTCGTCGACGCTCACCCCGTACAGGGTGAGCAGCGCGCGCACCGTGGCCGGGCTGATCAGCGTCTGGGCGTTCTCGTACCGGGACAGGGTGCTCCGGGTGCTGTTGATCTCGTCAGCGGCGGCCTCGAGGGTGAGGCCGGCCGCCTCCCGGTGCGTACGCAGCGCGATGCCGAGCCGTCGGGCCCGGGCCGTCTTCGGTGCCATGCGTCGATGGTGGCATACATCTCCGGGAAGGTGTACATGAGAGAACGGCGATGAGAGTTGCATTCACGCCCGTCCACATGCCAACCTGTGACCAGTTCCTCACCACCAGTTGTCGTGGCGACGGTGGTGGTGAGTGACCGGAGGGGATGGGGCGCGTGGCGATCGGGTTTTCTCCCCCGTACCCGATCGCCGCGTGCCGCCACCCGCGACGCACCGGAAGGGACTCGCATGACGGCGACTGCCTGCTGGCCCCGGGTGTCGCGGTGTCGCTGGTGTGCACACCCCGTGCTACGCGACAACGACGACGCGTGGATCCACGCCCACCTGGCGTACGTCTGCCGGGACCGCTTCGGCGGGCTGACAGCGACCACGGCGGAGCCGGAGGGTTCGCCCGGCCGGCCGGCGCGAGGCGCGGCGGGAGGGCGGCGGTGACCCGGTTCCTGGTGGTGCTCACCGACGTCCGTCCGGTGGACGGCGTCAGCCGGAACGAGCGGCAGGCCCCCGAGCGGCGGCGGCAGGTGGTCGGGGCGAGCAGCCGGGAGGCGGCGGACCGGATCGCCGGCGCGTTCATGGCGCTGGGCATGGTGCGGGCGGGGCGGCAGCGGGTGAAGGTGATCGCCGTCGGCCGTCGCTACGGCCTCTGAACGCCGCCCGCGGCCTCCGGCGTCGGTCAGCCGCCGTGGCGCCTCCGCCGGCCCGCCCCGGAAGGGGGCCCGCGTCGGCCGGCGGCGCGTTGTCCGCCGTGATCCGATTACGCAGAGTATATGCACTGTTGACCGGTTGCGCAGTGCTGCCGCTTCGCCCTGGGTATCGACTCCGTTGTCCGGCCACGCACAGTAAGGTCATCCGGGTGAGCGCCACCGGCGAGCACCAAAAGTCTCGCAGTCGCGAACGAAAGGGTGACCGAGTGACCACCCCAGGCAAGACCCGTGTGGCCCTCGTCTTCGGCGGCCGTAGTCCCGAGCACGGCATCTCCTGCGTCAGCGCCGGCAGCGTGCTCGGCGCGCTCGACCCGGACGAGTTCGAGGTGGTCCCCGTGGGCATCACCCGCGCCGGGAAGTGGGTGCTGACCAGCGCCGATCCGGCCCAGTTGGCGATCAGCGCCCGGCGGCTGCCGGAGATCACCGCCGACGCCGGCGCCGACCTCGTGCTGCGGGCGGACCCCACCGGCAACGGGCTGATGGTGCTCGACCCGGCCGAGGGGCCCCGGGCGATCGCAGACGTCGACGTCGTGTTTCCCGTGCTGCA
The DNA here is from genome assembly GCF_004348615.1 of Micromonospora sp. KC207. Classification (NCBI taxonomy): domain Bacteria; kingdom Bacillati; phylum Actinomycetota; class Actinomycetes; order Micromonosporales; family Micromonosporaceae; genus Micromonospora; species Micromonospora sp. KC207. The sequence continues at coordinate 15,854 of NZ_SMKJ01000124.1, read as the reverse complement.
CGGCGCGTACGGTGAGGACGGCACAATCCAGGGCATGCTGGAGATGGCCGGCATCCCGTACGTCGGGGCGAACGTCTTCGCCTCCGCCGCCGCGATGGACAAGGAGTTCACCAAGAAGCTCTGCGCCGTCGAGGGCATCCCCGTCGGCCCGTACGCGGTGCTGCGCAACGGGGTCACCCTGTCCGAGGAGGACAAGCGGCGGCTCGGGCTGCCGGTCTTCGTCAAGCCGTCCCGGGCCGGCTCGTCGTTCGGCATCACGAAGGTCGACGACTGGGCCGACCTGGAGGCAGCCGTCGCCGCCGCCCGCGAGATCGACCCGAAGGTGCTGGTCGAGGCCGCGATCGTCGGCCGGGAGATCGAGTGCGGGGTGCTGGAGGGCGAGGCCGGGGGCGGCGCCGAGGCGTCCGTCCTGGTCGAGGTGCGCGCCGGCGGTGACCACGACTGGTACGACTTCGAGGCGAAGTACCTCTCCGAGCCCGAGTACGACCTGCCGGCCACCCTGCCCGAGCACGTCACCCGGCAGGTCCAGGAGTACGCCGTCCGGGCGTTCGCCGCCCTGGACTGCGCCGGGCTGGCCCGGGTCGACTTCTTCGTCACCCCGGACCTGGACGTCTACCTCAACGAGATCAACACGATGCCGGGCTTCACCCCGACGTCGATGTTCCCGCTCATGTGGGCCGCCTCCGGGCTGGAGTACCCGAAGCTGGTCAACCGACTGATCCGCACCGCCCAGCGGCGCGGCGTCGGCCTGCACTGAGCGCGCGCAGCCGGCCCCGGCCCCGTGGGTCGGTCAGCCCGCGCAGCCGGCGGGGGCCGCGCCACCGGAGGGCACCGAGGCGATCACCACGTCGGAGATGGGGCTCACCCACTGTAGGGCCGACCCGTACGCGTGGGGCACGGTCACCCGCACGGCGGTCTCCCGGTCCAGGGTGGTGAGCACGGTCGCGTCCGGCCCCTCGACCGCGTACCAGCAGACCTTGTTGACCAACCAGACGTCGTCGGTGTCGCCCGGGTCCGGCTCGGCACCGCCGCAGCCGATGGTGAGCGCCGGATCGCCGTACGCGGCGTTCTGCTCGGGGCCGGCGGTGACCGGGCGCTGGCGCAGGTCGCGCACGGCCGGCGGGAGCTGGGAGGTCAGGGCGCGGCACACCGTCGCCGGCCGCTCGGCCAGCGGGGGGGCGGCCATCTCGACCGGCGCGGTGGACTGCGGCCCGGCGCTCGTCGCCGCCGGGCCCGGCTCGGCTGCCGGGGCGTCCGGGGTCAGCTTGGCGAAGGTGAACCCGGCCACGGCCACGGTGACCGGCACCGCGATCAGCGTGGCCAGCAGGGCCGCGCTGCGGTCGGTCCGGTCCCGCGGTGGCGTGCCCCCGGACTCCGCGCCGGCCCGGTCGCCGGCACCGCCGCTCTGCACGGTCTTGCCGACCTCGTCGGAGGAGGTAGCGATCTCGTCCACTTACAGGCGCACCACCGAACACGTGAGGGTGCGGGTGATGCCGGGCACCATCTGCACCTTGCTGACGATGAGCTTGCCGAGTTCGTCGACCGTGTTCGCCTCGGTGAGCACGACCACGTCGTACGGCCCGGTGACGGCGTCGACCCGTACCACGCCGGCAAGGTCCCCGATCAGGCCGGCCACGTCACGCGCCCGGCCCACCTCGGTCTGGATGAGGATGTACGCCTGTACCACGACTCGACCTCCGTCCGTCACCGCCGCTGGGCGGCCCGAAGGGTGAAACTACCTTACGGACCAGGTCTGATCCCGATCGGTGGTCAAGGAGAAGCAGTGAGCGAGCGCGACGGCGGGCGGGGCGCGGGACGATCCCGCGCCCACGGCGGGCACGGGCACGACGGGGAGCGGGCATGAGCGTGGCCAGAATCGGCGAGTTCGGGTTGATCGACCGGGTCACCGCCCGGCTGCCCCAGCAGGCGGCCTGCCTGCTCGGGCCGGGCGACGACGGGGCGGTGCTGGCCGCGCCGGACGGCCGGGTGGTCGCCTCCACCGACGTCCTCGTCGAGGGGCGGCACTTCCGGCGGGACTGGTCCGCCGCCCGCGACGTCGGGCACCGGGCGGCGGCGGCCAACCTCGCCGACATCGCCGCGATGGGGGCCAGCCCGACCGCTCTGCTGGTGGCCCTGTGCATGCCACCGGACCTGGACCCGGCCTGGGTGGAGGAACTGGCCGACGGGCTCGCGGCCGAGGCCGCCATTGTGGGCGCGAGCGTGATCGGCGGGGACATGTCGGCCAGCCCGACGCTGACGATCGCCGTCACCGCCCTGGGCGACCTGGGCGGCCGGGCCCCGGTGGTCCGCTCGGGCGCTCGTGCGGGGCACGTCGTGGCCCTCGCCGGCCGAAGCGGGTACGCCGCCGCCGGCTACACCGTGCTGTCCCGGGGCTTCCGCACGCCGAAGCTGCTGGTCGAGGCGTACCGGCGGCCCGAGGTGCCGTACGCGGCCGGGCCGCACGCCGCCCGGCTCGGGGCCACCGCCATGATCGACGTCTCGGACGGGCTGCTTGCCGACCTCGGGCACGTGGCCCGCGCCAGCGGGGTCGGCATCGACGTGCGGCGGGACGCCTTCGAGGTGCCCCGGCAGATGCGCGACGCCGCCCAGGCGCTGGGGGTCGACCCGTACTCGTGGATCCTCGGCGGTGGCGACGACCACGCGCTGGCTGCCACGTTCCCCCCGGCGGTGGCGCTGCCCGACCCGTGGCGGGTCGTCGGCCGGGTGACGGAGGGTGCCGGCGTGACCGTCGACGGCGCGGCGTACGACGGCCCGGCCGGCTGGGACCACTTCCGGTAGGGGACCGGCCGGGACGTACCCTTCACCCGTGAGTGAGATCGAGATTCGCGCGGCTCGCTTCGACTCGCCGGAGGGGAAGCGGCTCATTCGGGCCGCCCTGACGGACCTGGGCCAGCGGTACGGGGGCGGCGGCGACGAGACCCCCGTCGACGCCGCCGAGTTCGTGCCGCCGCACGGCGCGTTCCTGGTCGCCTACCTGGCGGGGGAGCCCGTCGGGTGCGGCGGCTGGCGCAGCCACGGCGACGCCGGGGACGTTGCCGAGCTGAAGCGCATGTACACCAGCCCGGCGGCGCGGGGGCGGGGCGTGGCGCGGGCCGTGCTCGCCGCCGTCGAGCGTTCCGCCCGCGAGCACGGCCGTAAGCGGCTCGTCCTGGAGTGCGGCGACAAGCAGCCCGAGGCGATCGCCCTGTACTCGGCGGCCGGCTACGAGCGCATCCCGAACTTCGGCTTCTACCGGGACCACCCGGGCTGCCTCTCCTTCGGCCGCACCCTCTGAGGTGCCCGGCCGCCCGGCGAGGTGCCCGGCCGGCGGCCGGGTCAGGCGACGGTGACGCGGATCTCGGCGGCGGCGGCGCGGGCGGCCCGTTCGGCCTCGGCCGGGTCGGCACCCCAGGCCAGTACGTGTCCGCTGCGCCGGTCGGACGACGTGACCTCCGCGACGGTCCCGCCGATGGCGGTGTCGAGCCGCACCTCCAGCACCCCGGGCACCCGGCGGGCCGGCCGCAGCCCCTCGATGCCGGTTACGGTGCCCGGCGCGGCGAGCAGGAACTCCACCGCCGCCGCCCCGATCGGCCGGGTCGGCAGCGCCGGCCGCTCGCCGCGCAGCACCCGCAGGTACGCGTCGATGAAGCCGTACTCGTACCCGATCGAGATCAGCGCGGTGATCATGTCTCCGGGCAGCCGGGCGGCGCACTCCACCAGGTGCGGCACGCCGCCGCCGACGATCCACTCGCTGTGCAGCACCCCCGTGCGGAACCCGGCGGCGGCGCACAGCCGCTCCGCCGCGTCGAGCAGGTCACGGCGGGCCACCTCGGGCAGCGCCGAGGGGACGGTGTGCCCGGTCTCGACCGGCAGGGGGCCGGCGAGCACCCGCTTGTCGGTGACGTTGCCGAAGATCACCTCGCCGTCGGCGACGAGCAGTTCGACACTGTGCTCCCGGCCGGCGAGGACCTGCTCGGCGAGCACCTGTGTGGGCAGCCCCTCGGTGGCCTCCGGCGGAGCCTCGGGGGACGCGGTGGCTGCCCAGACGGCCGGGATCTCGGCCGGGTCGGCGACCAGCCGCACTCCGAGGCTGCCCGAGCGCCGGGTGGGCTTGAGCACGCAGCGTCCGTCGTGCCGGCGCGCGAACGCCATCGCCTCCTCCGGCGTGCCCACCAGCTCGTACGCCGGGTTCGCCAGCCCGGCGGCGGCGGCGAGCAGTCGCATCCGGTGCTTGTCGGAGAAGATGTCGGCGGCCCGTGCCCCGGCACCGGGCAGGCCGAGGCGGGCGGCGAGGCGGGCGGCGGCGCCGACGGCGTACTCCAGGCCCGGCATGACCAAACGGGCCCTGGCCAGATCGGGCTCCCGGGCCAGCAGCGCGTCCGCGTCGAAGCCCGTCTGGTACTCGGTTGGCACGACCCGGAACAGGACGGACAGGCGCCCGACCAGCCGGTCGATGCCGCGTCGGCTGATCACCTCGGGTTCCTCCACGACGACCACGCTGCCCGCCGGCAGCTTTTCGTCAAACCAGCGCAGGGTGCCCAGCGAGGCCCCGATGACGATCATCTCGGCACGGCCCAGGTCCAACGGTCGATCCTCCGCTGCGCTTGCGGCGTCGAACCGGGCTGGTCCGGTCGACCGGCGCGCAGCGACCCTAACCGGACAGGCGTCCGGTGTTGATCGGCCGGTCGGACGGTGGCCGGCGACCGCTTGGCCGGGTCGGCAACCCGAGGGTCCCGCGTCCGGCCGACACGACTAGCCGGCGGGCCCTCGGGGCCCGCCGGCTAGTCGACGGCGATCTGGGGTCGGCGCTACCGCGTCAGGCGCGGGTGACCTTGCCGGCCTTGATGCAGGAGGTGCAGACCTTCAACTTCTTGGTGGTGCCGCCACCGGCCGGGGTGCGCACCGACTGGATGTTCGGGTTCCAGCGGCGGTTGGTCCGCCGGTGCGAGTGGGACACGTTGTGGCCGAAGCCCGGCCCCTTGCCACAGACGTCGCACACGCTAGCCACGGGATACTCCTGGGATTGATACGTTCATGAGGTCGCCGCCAGGCGCAGCCCGGGCAACCTGGCCAGGTTACCCGATGGTTCCGCCGCCGCCCAACCGGGCCCCTGGCGACGCCGCGCCCGGCCGGCGCGACGGCGGCGTTCCCGGCTCCCGCCGACGCCACGTCGGCGACACCGTACCGTCGGCCCGGGCGGGTGTCGGTGCGCGCCAGTAGGCTTTCCGACGTGCTGGACACCCTCGACGCCGCCGCGGTGCGCCGCTGGTGCGCGGGCGGGCTGGCCGCGCTGCGCCGGCACCAGGGCGAGATCGACGACCTCAACGTCTACCCGGTCCCCGACGGCGACACCGGCACCAACCTGGTGCTCACCCTCACCTCGGCCCAGCAGGCCCTCGCGATGGACCTGGACACCCTGCCCGACGTCGGGCCCACCCCGCACGGGCACGCGCTGCGGCTGATGGCGCGCGGCGCGCTGCTGGGCGCCCGGGGCAACTCCGGCGTGATCCTGTCGCAGATCCTGCGCGCTCTCGCCGACACCCTGGCCGCCGTCCCGGTGGTGCGGGGCCGGCAGCTCGCCGCCGCGCTGGGCGACGCCGCCGCCGCCGCATACGCCGCCGTCGCCCGGCCCGTCGAGGGCACCGTGCTCAGCGTGGTCGCGGCGGCGGCCCGCGCGGCCGGCTCGGCCGACAGCGACGACCTGCGCACCGTCGCCCGGGAGGCGGCCGGCGCGGCGGCCGAGGCGCTGGCCCGCACACCGGAGCAGCTGCCGGCGCTTGCCCGCGCCGGCGTGGTCGACGCCGGCGGCCGGGGGCTCTGCCTGCTGCTCGACGCGCTGGTCGAGGTGGTCACCGGGGAGAGCCCGCGCCGGCTGCCCCCCGCGCCGCGCCCGGTCCGCCCGCCGCCGGCCACGGCGGTCCGTGAGACCGGCTCCGAGGAGTACGCCTACGAGGTGCAGTTCCTGCTCGACGCCGACGCGGACGCGGTGGCCCGGATGCGGCAGACCCTGGCCGGTCTCGGCGACTCGCTGGTGGTGGTCGGTGACGGAGCCACCGACGGGGCGTCGGACACCTGGAACGTGCACGTGCACGTCAACGACGTCGGCGCGGCCGTCGAGGCGGGGGTGGAGGCCGGCCGGCCGTACCGGATCTCGGTGACCCGCTTCGCCGACCAGCGGGCCGAGCCGGCTGGCCGGCGCGACAGCCGGGCGGCCGTGGTGGTCGCCTCCGGCGCGGGCATCGCCGAGCTGTTCGCGGGAGAGGGGGCGACGGTGGTGCCCGGCAACCCATCCACCGGTGAGCTGCTCGACGCGATCCGGGCCACGTCGGCGGCCCGTGTGGTGGTGCTGCCCAACGACCCGAACACCCAGGCCGTCGCCAACGCCGCCGCGCGGGAGGCGCACGCGCTGGGGGTGAGGGTCAGCGTCGTGCCGACCCGGTCGCCGGTGCAGGCGCTGGCCGCGCTCGCCGTGCGCGACCCGCAGCGCCTCTTCGCCGACGACGTGATCGCGATGGCCGAGGCGGCGGGCGCCTGCCGGTACGCCGAGGTCTGCTGGGCCAGCCGCGAGGCGCTCACCGTCGCCGGCCCGTGCCGCCCCGGCGACGTGCTCGCCCTCGTCGAGGGCGAGGTGCACCTGATCGGCGTCGACCTCGCCGACACCTGCGCCGCCGTGGTCGACCGGATGCTCGGCGGCGGCGGCGAACTGGTCACCCTGCTCTCCGGCGCGGACGCCCCCGACGGGCTGGCCGACGCCGTCGCCGAGCACGTCGCCCGGCGCTGGCCGTTCGTGGAGGTGCAGGCGTACCCGGGCGGCCAGCCGCACTATCCGCTCCTGGTAGGGGTCGAATGACGACGTCCGAGCCGGCCACGGTCGACACGCCGCTGAAGAAGCTGGTCGGGGAGAAGACGGCCAAGGCCCTGGCCGCCCACCTCGACCTGCACACGGCGGGTGACCTGATCTACCACTTCCCCCGCCGGTACGACGAGCGCGGCGAGCACACCGACATCCGCTCGCTCGACGTCGGCGAGCAGGTCACCGTCCTGGCGCAGGTGCGGCGCACCGACGTGCGGCCGATGCGCCAGCGCCGGGGCAAGCTGCTGGAGGTCACCGTCGGCGACGACTCCGGCGGGACGCTCACCTGCACCTTCTTTGGCAACCAGGCGTGGCGGGAGCGGGAGCTGCGCCCCGGCCGGTGGGGCCTGTTCGCCGGCAAGGTCACCGAGTTCCGGGGCAAGCGCCAGCTCAACGGCCCGGAATACGTGCTGCTTGGTGAGGGCGGCGACGGCGAGGCCGCCGCCAACGAGGAGGTCGAGGAGTTCGCCGGCGCGCTGATCCCGGTCTACCCGGCCGCCGCGGCCGTGCCGACCTGGGTGATCGCCCGCTGCGTGCGGGTGGTGCTGGACACCTTCACCCCGCCGGAGGACCCGCAGCCCGCCACGGTCCGGGCCACCCGCAACCTGATCGGCATCGGCACGGCCCTGCGCGAGATCCACCGCCCGTCCAGCAAGGAGGCCCTGTACCGGGCCCGCCGCCGGCTCAAGTGGGACGAGGCGTTCGCCGTGCAGCTCACCCTCGTGCAGCGCAAGCACCGGGCGGCGGCCTGGCCGGCGCGGTCCCGGCCGCCGCGCGCCGGCGCTCTGCTCGACGCGTTCGACGCCCGGCTGCCGTACGAGCTGACCGGCGGCCAGCGGGCCGTCGGCGCGGAGATCGCCGCGGACCTGGCCACCGCCCATCCGATGCACCGGCTGTTGCAGGGCGAGGTCGGCTCCGGCAAGACGGTGGTGGCGCTGCGGGCGATGCTCCAGGTGGTCGACGCCGGGGGGCAGGCGGCGCTGCTCGCCCCGACTGAGGTGCTCGCCGCCCAGCACCACCGGGGCATCCTCGATCTGCTCGGCCCGCTCGCCCGGGGCGGGGAGCTGGGCGCCGCCGACGGGGCCACCTCGGTGGAGTTGGTCACCGGCTCGTTGGGCGCGGCGGCCCGCCGCCGGGCCCTCGCCGAGGTCGCCGCCGGCCGGGCCGGGATCGTGCTCGGCACCCACGCCCTGCTCTACGAGGGGGTCGATTTCGCCGACCTGGGGCTCGTCGTGGTCGACGAGCAGCACCGGTTCGGCGTAGAGCAGCGCGACGCGCTGCGCTCCAAGGCGGACCAGCCGCCGCACGTGCTGGTGATGACCGCGACGCCGATCCCCCGCACGGTGGCGATGACCGTGTACGGCGACCTGGAGGTCTCCACCCTGTCCCAGTTGCCGCAGGGCCGCTCGCCGATCGCCTCGCACGTGGTGCCGGCCGCCGAGAAGCCGGCGTTCCTCGACCGGGCCTGGCGTCGGCTGCGCGAGGAGGTCGCCGCCGGCCACCAGGCGTACGTGGTGTGCCCCCGGATCGGGGACCCGGGGTCCGGGTCGGAGGAGGAGCCGCCCCGGGAGGACGACAACGGCCGGCGACCCCCGCTCGCGGTGACCGAGGTCGCCCCGCTGCTCGCCGAGGGGCCGCTGCACGGGCTGCGGATCGGGATCCTGCACGGGCGGCTGCCCGCCGACGAGAAGGACGCGGTGATGCGCGCGTTCGCCGACGGCGAGCTGGACGTGCTGGTCGCCACGACGGTCGTCGAGGTAGGCGTCAACGTGCCCAACGCCACCGTGATGATCGTGCTGGACGCCGACCGGTTCGGGGTCTCCCAGCTGCACCAGCTACGCGGCCGGGTCGGCCGGGGCTCGGCGGCCGGGCTCTGCCTGCTGGTCACCGAGGCGGCCGAGGGCTCGTCGGCCCGGGAACGCCTCGACGCGGTGGCCTCCACCACGGACGGCTTCAAGCTCGCCGAGCTGGATCTGGAGCAGCGCCGTGAGGGCGACGTGCTCGGGGCGACCCAGTCCGGCCGGCGCTCGCACCTGCGGCTGCTGTCGCTGCTGCGCGACACCGACCTGATTCGCGACGCCCGCGCCGAGGCGATCGCGCTGGTCGACGAGGACCCGGAGCTGGAGCGGTATCCGGCGTTGGCCGCCTCGGTGGCCGCCCTGGTCGACTCCGAGCGCGCGGAGTACCTGGAGAAGGGCTGACCCGCTACGGCGCGCAAGGAGCGGCCTCCGGGCCGGCGCGATGAGGTACCCCTAAGAGTGATGTTATCGATTTGAAATTGTTGATGCACGGAAGGTGATCATGTGAGGACTTCGACGCCACGCGATGCCGGTGCCGCCCGCCCGGGTGCCGGCCCCGGCGTCGCGTAGCGTCGGGGGCATGAGCAGGAGCAGGCGGTGACCCGGATCGTGGCCGGGACGCTCGGCGGTCGGCGCCTCGCCGCGCCGCCCGGCGCCGGCACCCGACCCACCTCCGACCGGGTCCGGGAGGCGCTGTTCAGCGCGGTGCAGGCCGACGTCGACCTGGCCGGGGCGCGCTTCGCCGACCTGTACGCCGGTTCGGGCGCCGTCGGCCTGGAGGCGCTGTCGCGGGGGGCGGCGCACGTGCTGCTGGTCGAGTCCGACCCGCGCGCCGCGCGGGTGGTGCGGGAGAACATCGCCGCGCTGCGGGCCGCCCCGGCCGCCCGGCTGGTCACCGGGAAGGTCGCCACGGTGCTGGCGGCCGGCCCGGACGGCGGGCCGTACGACGTGGTCTTCGCCGACCCGCCGTACGCCGTACCCGATGCCGACGTCACCGCGATGCTGGCCGCGCTGGTCGACTGCGGCTGGCTGGCGACGGACGCCCTCGTGGTGGTCGAACGCTCCAGCCGGACCGGCCCGGTCGGCTGGGTGGAGGGCGTCACGGCCGAGCGCAGCCGGCGCTACGGCGAAACCACGCTTTGGTACGGTCGCCGATCATGAGACGTGCGGTGTGTCCCGGCTCGTTCGACCCGGTCACCAATGGACACCTCGACATCATCGGGCGGGCCGCCCGGCTCTTCGACGAGGTGATCGTCGGCGTGCTGGTGAACCAGTCGAAGAGCGGCCTGTTCACCGTCGAGGAACGGATCGACATGCTCCGCGAGGTGACCGCCTCGTACGACAACGTGCGGGTCGCGTCCTTCCGCGGCCTGCTGGTCGACTTCTGCCGGGCGCACCGGGCCAGCGTCCTGATCAAGGGCCTGCGGGCGGTCAGCGACTTCGACTACGAGCTCCAGATGGCCCAGATGAACGTCGGCCTGGCCGGGGTCGAGACGCTTTTCATGCCGACCAACCCGCTCTACTCCTTCCTCTCCTCCAGTCTGGTGAAGGACGTGGCGAAGTGGGGCGGCGACGTCTCCGCCCACGTGCCCGACCTGGTCCGCGAGGCCCTCCAGGTCCGTCTCGGCCCGCCTCCGCTGGCCTGACCGGCCGCCTCCGCTCCCCTGGCCGGTGGCATCCGGCTCCCCTGACCGGCCGCGACACGACGCGCCGGGTGGGGTGGATCGGCGGGCGGTGGCCGGGGCGCGACATGATGGGTCGAGCGGGAACCCGGCCGTAGCCCGCATCATGTAGCTCGGCCGACGAACGACAGGAGTGAGGTACCGGTGGACCCGCTCGATCGCATCGACGAACTGATCGCCATGGTGGAGCAGGCACGCTCCGTCCCGATGTCGCGGAACAACTGCATGGTCGACCGGGGCGAGATGATCGCCGCCCTCGACGAGCTGCGCGCCGACCTCCCCGCCGACCTGCGTCGGGCGGCGGCCCTGCTGGGGGAACGGGACAAGATCATGGAGGCTGGCAAGCGGGAGGCCGATCGGATCATCAGCGAGGGTGAGGCGGAACACGCCCGCCTGGTGTCGGTGAACGAGATCACGGTCTCCGCCGAGCACGAGGGTGCCCGGATCATCGCCGAGGCCCGGGCCGAGGCGCAGCGGCTGCGTGAGGAGGTCGACGACTACGTCGACACCGCGCTGGCCAACTTCGAGCAGTTCCTCACGCGGGCCCTCGCCTCGATCGAGCGCGGCCGGGACAAGATGCACGCGCTGCGTGAGATCGGCACCTTCGGTGGGGACGAGGCCGATCGCCCGCTACCCTTCTGAGCGGCACCTCAGCAGCCGACAGGCGGGGCGGGCGTCGCCCCCGGTTCGACGGTCCGGCGGTCGTCCAGGTAACCTTTTTTGTCGGCCTCTCACCGGCCGGAGTCTGACTATGCCCAAACACTCGCCTTCATCACTCAACCCCAGGGCGCCGCTGGTCCTCGACACGAGGGACCTGCCGCGTCGCCCTGGCGCGTTGCGTACGCATCGGCGGGTCGTCCCGGCACCGAAGGACCTCGGCGTGGAGTTGATCGGCGTGCCGGAGGGCGCGGACCTCGACCTCGATCTGAGGTTGGAGTCGGTGTCCGAGGGCGTGCTCGTCTCCGGGACCGTCAGCGGTCCCGTCAAGGGCGAGTGTGGGCGTTGCCTGCGTGAGATCGACCACTCGGTGGTCGTGCCCGTCCAGGAGCTGTACGCGTACGAGAACAGCACCACGGACGCCACGACCGACGAGGACGAGGTGGGCCGGATGCAGGACGATCTGATCGACCTGGAGCCGGCGCTGCGGGACGCGGTGGTGCTCACGCTGCCGACCAACCCGCTCTGCCGGGAGGACTGCCCAGGGTTGTGCCCCGAGTGCGGGGTGCACTGGGACGATCTGCCGGCCGACCACAGTCACCAGCAGATCGACCCGCGTTGGGCGGGCCTGTCGCAACTGAACCGTACAGAGGAGTAGGAACCGTGGCCGTCCCGAAGCGCAAGATGTCGCGCAGCAACACCCGGTCCCGCCGGGCGAACTGGAAGGCGGCCGTGGTGGCGACCATGGCCTGCCCGCAGTGCAAGTCCCCGAAGCTGCCGCACGCCGCGTGCTCCGTCTGTGGCACGTACAACGGCCGCCAGGTTCTCGAGGTCTGACCTGGACGCCGAGTGACGCCCCCGACCCCCGGTCGGGTGGCGCGCGCATCCTGGCGATCGCCCGGTGCCCCGGCTCCCGCCGTCGCCGGCCGGCCCGTTCCGGCCGGCGTCCCGGTGGAGCCGGGCACCGCGCGGATCGCCGTTGACCTCCTCGGCGGGGACGATGCTCCCGCCGTCGTGGTTGACGGCGCTCTGCGGGCCATGCGCGCCGACCCGGACCTGCACCTGCTGCTCGTCGGCCCCGCCGAGGTCGCCGACGAGCTGATCGGTGCCCTCGACCCGGTGCAACGGGCCCGGGTCACGGTCCGGCCGGTGCGTGCCGCCGTCGGCATGGCCGACCACCCCGTCGCCGCCCGCGCCGACAGCACCGTACGCACCGCCGTCGCCGCCGTCCGCGACGGCATCGCCGACGCGATGGTCTCCGCCGGCTCCACCGGCGCGACCGTCACCGCGGCGGCCCTCGGCCTCGGCCGCTGGCCGCATGTGCGCCGGCCGGCCCTGGTGGCGACCCTGCCGGCGGTCGCCGGGCCGGTGGTGCTGCTCGACGTCGGCGGCTCCCTGGAGCCAGGCCCCGCCACCCTCGTGCGGCACGCCGTGCTCGGTGCGGCCTACGCAGCCGTCGCGCACGCGGTGATCGAGCCACGGGTCGGGCTGCTGTCGGTGGGCACGGAGGCAGGCAAGGGGGACCGGCTGCGCCGCAGCGCAGACCCGGTGCTCGCCGCCGCGCCGCTGCCCTGCGCCGCGCGCTACGTCGGCCTCGTCGAGGGCTACGACATCGCCTCCGGCCTGCGCGCCGACGTGGTGGTCACCGACGGCTTCACCGGCAACGTGCTGCTCAAGGCGATCGAGGGCGCCTACGCGATGGCCGGCGGGCCCCCGCCCGGCGGCGGCGCTCCCCGGGCCGCCGCCCTGCTCGGGGTGGCCGGCACGGTGGTGGTCTGCCACGGCGCCGCCCGAGGCGAGGACGTCGCCTCCGGCATCGCGCTGGCCGCCCACCTGCGGCGTCGGCGGGCCACCGACGTCGTCTCCGTGCTGCTCGGCGTCCCGGGCGCAGGGGTGGCCCCGCAGACCTCGGCGAAGCCCGGTGACCACACCGAACGCACCACCGACACCGAGGTGAGCCTGTGACCGCCCGTCCCGTCCCGACCGGCCGCGTCGACGCGCCGGCACCGGCGAGCGCGCCCGGCGTGGGCCGCCCGGTCGTGAACCGAGAGGTAACCGCATCATGACCATCGACAAGTGGCGGCGTGCGCCCATCGGTCACCTGGAGGCCGCGTTCGGGGTTTCGCTGGACCCGGAGCTGCTGGAGCGGGCGCTGACCCACCGCTCGTACGCGTACGAGAACGGCGGTCTGCCCACGAACGAGCGGCTGGAGTTCCTCGGCGACTCGGTGCTCGGCGTGGTGATCACCACCGCGCTGTTCCACAACCATCCCGACCTGCCCGAGGGCCAGCTCGCCAAACTGCGGGCGAGCGTGGTCAACATGCGGGCGCTCGCCGACGTCGCGCGGGGCCTGGGCCCGGACGGGCTCGGCGCGTACCTGCTGCTGGGCAAGGGCGAGGAGAGCACCGGCGGCCGGGACAAGGCGAGTATCCTCGCCGACACCCTGGAGGCCCTGCTCGGCGCGATCTACCTCCAGTACGGCCTGGACACCGCCGCGATCGTGATCCACCGGCTGTTCGACCCGCTGATGGCCGAGTCGGCCGGGCGGGGCGCCGCGCTGGACTGGAAGACCAGCCTCCAGGAGCTGACCGCCGCCCTCGGGCTGGGCGTCCCCGAGTACCGCATCGAGGGCACCGGGCCGGACCACCTCAAGACGTTTACCGCCTGGGTGGTGGTCGCCGGAAACCGGTACGGCGGTGCGGAGGGGCGCAGCAAGAAGGAGGCCGAGCAGCGGGCCGCCGAGTCGGCCTGGCGGGAGCTGACCGAGCAGGCCGAGCGCGATCGGGCCGCGCGGGCGAAGCAGATGCAGGCCGAGCAGGAGCAGGCCGCTGTCGACGGAACGCCCGGCCCCGCCGGGCCGGGCCCAGTGGACGGCGGTGGCCTGGTGAACGGGGCGGCCCTGGCCGCCGCCGACAGTGGCCGGGCGGACACCGGCGAGGCGGGTCGTGCCTGAGCTTCCCGAGGTCGAGACGGTCCGGCAGGGCCTGGCCCAGTGGGTCACCGGCCGTCGGATCGCTGGCGTCGAGGTGCGCCATCCCCGGGCGATCCGCCGGCACCTGGCCGGCCCGGCGCACTTCGCCGACGTGCTCGCCGGGCGGACGGTGCGCGACGTGCGGCGGCGCGGCAAGTACCTCTGGCTGCCGCTGAGCAGCGGCGACGCGATCGTCGGCCACCTCGGCATGTCCGGCCAACTGTTGCTCCAGCCGGCCACAGCGGCGGACGAGCTGCACCTGCGGGTCCGGTTCCGGTTCGCCGACGACGGCCCCGAGCTGCGTTTCGTGGACCAGCGCACGTTCGGCGGGCTGGCCGTCTCCGCCGGCGGGGCCGAGCTGCCGCCCGAGATCGCGCACATCGCCCGGGACCCGATGGACCCGCAGTTCTCCGACGGCGCATTCGTCGCGGCCCTGCTGCGGCGGCGTACGGAGGTGAAGCGGGCGCTGCTCGACCAGACCCTCGTCTCCGGGATCGGCAACATCTACGCCGACGAGGCGCTGTGGCGGGCGAAGCTGCACGGTGCCCAGCCCACCGACCAGCTCACCGCGCCGGCCGCGCAGCGGCTGCTAGGCCACGTCCGGGACGTCCTCGGCGAGGCGGTCAAGGAGGGCGGCACCAGCTTCGACGCCCTCTACGTCAACGTCAACGGCGAGAGCGGCTACTTCGACCGCGCGCTCAACGCGTACGGACGGGAGGGCGAGCCGTGCCGGCGGTGCGGCACGCCGCTGCGCCGGGAGACGTTCATGAACCGCTCCTCGTACAGCTGTCCCCGCTGCCAGCCCCGGCCCCGGGCTGCCCTGCGGGGCTGACCAACGCCGGCCGGGCGGCACCGGCGCGTCCGCTCAGCGGCCGGTGCCGCCCGGTCCGGGGGCGTCCGGGCAGGCGTCCCGCCACGCGTCCAGCTCGCGCCGCTTCTGGATGGAGGCGAAGCCGTACCCGAGGGTGGTCACGCAGAACTCGTCGGGGTCGCCCGCGTACTCGACGTGGAACACCGGCTTGCGGGCGTCGGCGAACGGCAGCAGCTCTGCGCATTCGCGCAGCCGGACGCACTCCTCGTTGACGGCGAAGTCGAAGTCCGGCGCGAGCGCGGCCACCTGCGGCACGTCACCGAGCAGGCCGGGGGACAGGTCCAGCGAGCGGGCCAGGGCGGCGACCCGCCGATTGAACCGCAGCTGGTCGTCGAACTCCAGGGAAAAGCCGGAGAGGTGGGCGTACCCGTCTGCGTCGGCGAGGGCGACCGCGCCGAAGCCCTTGCCCCGGCACAGCCGGAGTCGGTCGGCCAGGATCGGCGCCAACACCTCCCACCGCCGCACGTCCACCCACCGGGTGCCGGGCCGCCGGCCGGCCGCGCCGCGCACCGCCGCCGGGTACCGGTCCGCGTCCGGGTCCGTCCGGGCGTACGCGCCTACGCCGACCTGGCAGACCAGCCGGCGGTCCCGGGCGCGCAGCACGGCGGCCTCGGTGCTGGTGGTACGCACAGGGTCGAGCAGGAACACGTCCGCCTCGATCGTGGTGTCGAGCGGGCCGGTGAGCTGCCACTGCCAGCGCCAGTGCCGGGCCTCCCCGGCCGGCCAGGGGGTCGGCGCGTCCGGCCGGGCCAACTCGGCCCGGCAGCCGTACGCCGTCGTCAGCAGCGCCAGCGCGACGAGTGAGCGCAGCAGCCCGCCCGGCGCGCGCCCGACGCCGGGCGACGGCAGCCGGATCCGCATCGGCAACTCCCGGGTCGCGGGCGGCACCCGGCCGCCCGAAACGGGTGCGCCGCCCGGACGCCCGACGCGGACCCGCCGCCCGGCCTCCCCAGAGCGGATACGCCGCCCCGGGCACCGCCTCGGCGCACCTCACCGGGTGAAACGAGCGGGACCCCGGGAC
>NZ_SMKJ01000123.1:0-18200 GCF_004348615.1 Micromonospora sp. KC207 | reverse complement strand
CCCGAGGCCGCCGACCGGTGGACCTGGATCGTCATCACCGCCCACACCCAATTACGCCTCGCCCGGCCCTTGGCCGCCGGCCTACGCCGCCCCTGGGAACGACCAGCACCGCCCGGGCGGCTCACCCCAGCCCGGGTTCGGCGAGGATTTCGGAACCTCCGACCGACCAGCGCTCTACCCGCCGGTGCACCCAAACCCGGCAAGCCCGGCCCCGGCCGCCCACCCGGCTCACGGAACCGCAGGCCAACACCCAGCTATGACGTCGGTAAAACCATCGTGCCGGACGGGCTGTGGCAGCGCATCGAGCCGCTGCTGCCCACACCTGAGCGCAATCCACGGCACCCGGGACGCAAGCGGGTCCCGGACCGGCAGGTGCTGTGCGGGATCCTGTTCGTGCTGCACACCGGCATCCAGTGGGAGTTCCTGCCCCAGCAGTTGGGGTTCGGCTCGGGGATGACCTGCTGGCGGCGCGCCAAAGCCATCACGGCGGGTTTTCAGCCCGGAGTACAAGCTCGCGATGGTCGCCGAGTACGAGAGTGCCGCGAACGGGGAGAAAGGTGCAATCCTGCGCCGGGAAGGCTTGTACTCGTCGCACATCATCGAGTGGGCACGGGCTCGCGACGCCGGGCAACTCGGCCAGGTAGGGACTCCGGTCACGGATTCCGGTACCGCGGCGGCCGGGTCGCGGGTGAAGAAGTCCGCAGAACAGATCGAACTGGAGAAGCTACGCCGGCAGAACGAGAAGCTGCAGGCGGATCTGAAGAAGACCCGCATGGCGTTGGACATCATGGGCAAAGCACACGCGCTCTTGGAAGAGCTCTCCGAGAGCGCGGACAACGACAATCCGCCGAGGAGATCCTGACCGCCGTGTTCGGCGAGTTACGCGACGCGGACATCTCGGTGCAGCGGGCGTGCGCGCTGACCGGGACCTCGCGGGCGACCTACTACCGGCGGGCGAAGCCGGTCGGACCGCGGCACGGACCGTGGCTGCCCCGGACCCCACCGCCGCAGGCGCTCAGCACGGCCGAACGCGACCGGGTGCTGGCCGTGCTGAACTCGCCGGCCTACGCCGACCTGGCGATCCCGCAGGTCTGGGCCCGGGAACTCGACGCGGGCCGTCACCACTGCTCGATGTCCACGATGTATCGCATCGCCCGCGCGTGCGGGCAGAGCCGGGAACGACGCCGGCTGGCGACCCATCCACCCCGGGCGCGTCCGGAACTGGTCGCGACTGGGCCGGGTCAGGTGTGGTCCTGGGACATCACCGCGTTGAAGGGACCCGTCAAAGGCGTCTGGTACCGGTGTCACGTCGTCATCGACATCTACTCGCGTCACGTCACCGGCTGGCTCGTCGCAGCCGGGGAGGACGCGGTCGTCGCCCGCGACTTCCTGGCCGACGCGATCAGCCGTAACGGGATCGAGCCGCACACCATCCACGCCGACCGTGGCGGCGCCATGGTGTCGAAGCCGGTATCGGAGATGCTCGTCGACCTCGGTGTCCTACCCCCGGGGGGTGGGGACCGCGTAGGTACGGGTGGTCGTCCCGGACGCGGTGTGGTCGACCTCCTGCCGCCGGTTGCCGATCTCGTCGTAGGTCCAGTCCTGCCAGTACGCCGCCGGACCACCGAGGTTCGCTGCGCTCGGCGCGGTCTCGCACGACACGTCGGCCCTGGGCGTCCACGCGGAGGCCAGCCGGCGCAACGCGTCGTACCGGAAGCACTGGGTGTCGGCGCTGCCCAGCTCGGGGAGGTCGGCGATGGAGGTGATGTTGCCGATGTCGTCGTAGCGGTAGTTGCGATCCGACATCGTGCCGGTCGCCGACTCGGCCTTGATCGAGTTGTGCGTGATCCGGCGTGTGGTGAGGTCGTAGTAGGTGGCGTCCTCGACGTACTCGCCGCCGGCGGTCTTCCGAGTGGTGACCGTGGGCTCGCCGTAGGCGGTATAGAGCTGCTTGGTCACGTAGCTGCCGACACCGGTGGCCGTGGTCGTCAACCCGGTAGGCAGGCCGAGGGTCAGCCGGAATGTGCCGTCCGCTGTCCGCGGGCACCGGTCGCTCAACTCGCTGAGCAGTGAGACGGTGGGCTCTGACCGCGCTACCGCCGGGCGGCGCGACGGAGCCTGCGGCGTACGCCGCCGTCAACCCGGGTCCTGACCCGCGCCAGGATCTCCTCGTACCGGCGGTCCGCGCGCTTGCTGAGCACCTCGGCCTGCTCCAGCATGGCGACGATCGTCTCGATCGCCGTGTTCAGGACCTGCCCGTCGTCGAGTTCGTCGGGACTGCGGCTCTGCTTCATGCTGGTCGGTCGGAGCTCCTCCAGGTCGCCCACGATCTGGCACGGATAGTCCCGCAGCTCCTTGATCTGCTGCTCCGTCAGGTCGGCCACCCATTCGGCCCGGTCCAGGCCGACACCGAACTTCAGCCCGTTCTCGCGCTGCCGCAGCACGGAGTCGACCAGGTGGCGCTGGACGACCTCCTGGTACGGCCTGCGGAGCGGGTAGCGGTCACCCAACGCCAGGTTGACCCGGCGCAGCACTTCGGCCTCGGCCGCGCCCAACGAGGGGTTCGAGGTGGGGGCCTCCAGCTCGCACAGGCCGTCGGGGATGCCCATGATCCCCGCGAACCGGTGCCACAGGGTATCGTGCGGAGCCCCGGGGGGCGGGACCGTCACCAGGTGGCGTCGCTCGGCGGGCACCAGGTCGCCCCAGCGACGAAGCATCCGGTTCGCGGTGTAGTTCTCCCAGAACGTCTCGAACTCGCCGCGTTCCACCGCGCCGAGGAAGGCGCCGAAGCGCCAGCCACTACGGGCCCGGATACTCTGCTGCCAGGTCGACGGCAGGGTACGCCACAGGTCACGTCCGGCCACCACGATGTGTACCTCGGCAGGTCGCAGGCTCTCCACGGCCCGGGACGCCTGCGCGCTGCTCGCCCCACCCAGTCCCTCGTTGCTGATGATCACATCGCCGGACCACTCGCGGGCCTTCGCGGCCAGCCGGTCCCAGGTCCAGCGCAGGTCGGCGTCGCGCCAGGACACCTGGCGCAGATCGGTCATGGCATGGTCCTGCGCCCGGGCGCTCCCCGGCAGCAGGATGCCGGCCCGCTTCAGGTCACGTCTGTTCCACCAGAGCACGTTCTGCACGAAGGTGCTGCCCGTCTTCGGGGCACCGATGTGCAGGAAGACACGTCTGGCCATACTGCCTCCCGTGCGCGGATCAAGGGTGACCGGTGACGGCCCGGTCCGTGGGTGCCCAGGGTGCCACAGGAAGGTGGCCGACAGGTGTCGTCGTGATAGCCCGTGGTGCGGTCGCATGGTCGCGACCCGGTCGCCCTCATCGAGGGGAATAGCTGGCATCGATCTGCGGACGATTTGACGCTCGGCCTGCCCGTATTGTCCGCCGGCACCGCACCTCGTCCAAGCGGAGCACGCCCGGTCCACCGGCTCCCGAGCACTCACCGAGCACCGAGCCGCCACCGGCGTAACCGAAAATGGCCTAAACCGGCCTGGAATGCCAGGTCAGGGCCTTGCTCGTTGGTGCGCCGCCAGGGACTCGAACCCCGAACCCGCGGATTATCATAAGAGCCTGATCTTGGCCGACTCATTGCGTCCGGCCCCGTCGCGTGAGTCCATCTGTTCACGGTCAAGCCGCAACCTGACCGAGGCAACGTCCCGCTCAGTGCTCTGAGTGCTGGTCCGTCCATCGCGCCCGAGCACCCACGGAGCACCCTGCGATACGTCGTGCAGATGGTGGCCCGCCTGCCAGATGTCGGGTCATGACGTACGCAGTCAGACTTGGCGATGTAAAACCACTCACACGAGCAGCCTGGCCGCGTCGTCCAACGCCTACGGCGCTTCTCCTCAGCAGCGGTCGGTGGGAATTGACAGGAACGGACTGGGCGGTCCGCTCCATGAGACATACAGTGCCTCCCGTGCCCGGACGCTGAACACGGCGGCCCGGGCGCTGGAGGTCCGCAACGTCGTCGCCATCGAACACGTTGAGGAGCAGGAAGGGTCGCTGCCGTCGTCGGGCGAGACACCACCCCGCGCCAAGTCCGTGATTCGGATGGTCCGCATCCGCGGGTCCCGCGCGTTGTTCACCGACTCCAGGTGCAGGCCCTTGTCGGCGTGCAGCTCGGCGATGCTGAGCTGCTGGAACTTCTCCATCGCCTTGCGTACGCCGGCCTTGACCGGCTTCTCCAGGACGTCGTAGCTCTGCCAGAAGCTGTTGGCGAAGTCGAGCTGCGGCACGGGATGCCCTCCAAGGTGCGTGCGGGCGGGAAGCGAGGCTGGCCGACCAGGTGCGACGGGTTCAGTTTCCGGTTTGCACCGCCACGCAGTAGAACCAGGCGAGGTGCTCGATCAGCGCCGCTCGGGCCTTGGCGTCAACGAGGACCTCCAAGGGGAAGCCGGGGCGGAGAGCCAGCTTCGCGGCGGCGATCTTCACCCCCGGCAGCTCGTTCAACCGCTGGCGGAACTGCTCGCGGAGCGTGATGTCGTCAAAGGGCATTCGGGTACTCATGTGCTGGAACACGATCTCGAACTTCCCGCTCGGGTAGATCGCCGCAGGCCAGATGTTGCCGAGCTCGTGGTCCTTGCCCCGGGCCACCAGGAAGCACGACGTCTCGCCGCCGGAGCCGTAGAGCGGCCTGCCGCCCAGCTCGGCCCAGGCTTCGACGACGGCAAGCGTGCCAGCCACGACCCGCGCGTTCTGGAGGTCGGTCAACTGCTCGACGAACCCGTCGTCGAGCGAATCGTTGCGCCGCGACCGTGGCCGGAGGAACTGCCGGGACCCGTCCTGCTGCGGCATGCCGGCGAGCTGAGCCAGTTCCTCGACGCCGAAGCGCTGCGCCTGGCTGGCCCGACCGTACTTGTCGAACTCGACGCCCTCCGCACGCAGCAGGTCGCGCGGCTCCTCGGTCCTGGTCGGGTCGAGCCACTTGAAGTTCGGTGCGACGACGCCCTCGGCCTGGAGCACCCGGTGCGCGTTCGGCGCCGGGTGATTCGCCAGGCGGGCGCCGACCGACACCGGATGGCTGCCGATCAGCGCGGCCAGATCACCGTACGCGGTCCAGGAGCCGGCAGGCAGCGCCGCGAGAGCCTTGTTCATGACATCCCATGGCACCTCGGACCGGTTGCCCGCCTCCTCGGTGGGCCCCGGCCAGTTCGCGATGATCCGCTCGGCGAGGGCGTCGGCGCGGGCGTGGATTTCCGGACGTCCCCAGCGCTTCTGCGCCGCGATTTCCCGATTGAGCGAGATCCCGCTCTTGCCAAGCTGGGCCCGCTTGACCAGGAAGGAGCTGTTGCTCAGCTCAGCGTTGTAACCGGTGAGCGTGAGGTTGCCCAGTGTGTGGACCAGGGCCTCGTGCACCTCGGCGAAACTTTCCTCCCCTTGTAGATCCTCGCTCAGCGTTTGCCGCCACTCGGTCGTGGGGCTCTGCGGCATGACGTGTTCGATGGTCAGCGAGTCCGACGCCACCGGTTCCTTGCTGTTGTACGACTCCTCCAGCCACTGGAGCACTAGCTTCCGCTGGGTGGCGCGTCCGTTGAGATAGAACGGGATGGACCGCACCGCCTCCCGGACGCTGGTGTCGGTGGCGTAGTACTTGCGGCCGACGGACAGGTAGGAGCGCACCGCCTCGTCGACCGGCAGATCCGCGCGCATGTCGGTCACGATGCGCAGCAGGATCCGATTGATGTTCGCGGTGGCCCGGCCGATCAGCAGGCGGCGGACGAAGAAACTCTCCACGTACAGCATCGCCGAGGCGATCTGCGCAGAGGTCGCCGTTCCCTGCTCGCGACGGTCCAACAGGTGCAGCAGCAGCGGCAACACGGTGGTCGTGTCCCAGGCGTTGAGCCGGACCAGTCGCCGCCGCACCTCCGGGTCGCGCTCCTCCTCCGGGTGCAGGATGATCCGTAGCAGGGCACCGAGCCGGCAGAACCGGCGTACCTCGGCCTCGATTTCCGCCTCGGTGTGCAGCCCGTTGAGTCGTGCCTGCTGGCCGGTGTAGGTGTCGGTCTGCTTCACCTCCGGTTGTTTCTGCACCAGGTCGAGCCAGAACAACTGCTCAAGTTCTCCGGAGCTCAGTTGCTGTTGCAGCGGAAACCACAGGGAGTCGTAGACAGCCTCACCGCGGTTGGGAAGCCGCATGAAGAGATAGTTACGCAGCAGGTCAGCCTGGGTGAGCTTGAGGCCGGTGTTGTTCAGCGACTCGAAGATCCGGTAGACGTTGTCGCCGGCCTGGGCGACGACCGACACCAGCGCCATCCCGGAGATGACGGCATCCTCGATGCGTCCGATGTCCGTCGGATCGTCCGGGTCGTCGACGGCGGCGAGTTGAGCCGCGAAGAACCGGTACGCCGCGCCCACCTGATCGCTACCGCCCGCCTGCGGCGTGGCCTCCAAACACGCCTCGTAGGCCGCACGATCGGCCTGGGTGGGAACAAGCTTCAACCGATGGGCGGGCTTCCACTTGTTGATCAGGTATTGCTGGTCGATGCGGTCCCGATGGCCCGGATCCTCGTGTCGTGCCAGGTGGTCGCGAATGGCGCAGAGCAGGATGGACAGGGTGGTGAGCCGTTGCTGACCGTCCACCACCAGGAACTCGGAGACGCCCGCCGGCCCGTTGGTGGGGTTGGGTGCGAGGACCAGGGAACCGATGAAGTGCGTGAGGTCCCGCTTCTCGATCCGCTCCTCGGCCAGCTTGAGGATGTCCTCCCACAGTCGCCTGAGTTGAGAGTCAGTCCACGAGTATGTCCGCTGGTACAACGGCACCCGATACTGCTTCGCGCCCTCCAGTAGCTCCCGCAGTGTCGTCTCGTGTGCCGCGACCATGCAACCGACTCCTCGCTCACCGTGATCTGCCTGGAGCGGCAAGACAACCAGAGCACAAGCGACCGCAGCAACCCACGGAAGGCGCAAAACCCAGCTATAACGACCAGCTCGCGTGTCGGCTTATCGACAACACCGCCACATGCTCGCCATTCAATGCCCTCTAGTAGCTCCCCGACCCCACTCGCCGATCACTACAGGCAACTGTCCAAATGCTGACAGTAATTCACCTATTCCTTAGATTGAGCGTCCACACTGGCGTGTGGCCCGCTCGGACGGTACGCCCCACGTAAGCAGGAGCCGACACAACTCAATCCCATCGCAGGTGACGTTCGAAGGCTTCCCCGCTTCGTTGCAGCCCCTGCTGGTGCGCATCGCGGACCGCCGCGCCACCCGCAGCGAAGCAACCCTCCAGGCCGACATCCGGCAGCTCCTACTGGCCGGCGGCTTCGTTCTCGACGACGTCGACCTCGAGGCTCCCGCCGGACAGGGCCGGCGCATCGACATTGAGGTCGGTTACACGTCATCGAGGTCAAGAAGCGACTCCCGCCCGGGCGGGCGCTCCAGGAGGCCGAGCGGCAGCTTGGCGGCTACGTCCGGTCGCGCAGCCAGGAGACCGGTCAGCGGTACGTCGGCATCCTCACCGACGGCGCCACCTGGCGTGCCTACCAGCTTCGGCTCGACTCCTTCGCCCTGGTCGACAGCCACACCCTGAGCGCCACCCGCCCCGACGGGCGGGCCCTGTTCTACTGGCTGGAAGGCGTGCTGGCGACGAGCCAGCGGGTCCATCCGGCTCCCGCCGAGGTGGCTCGCCGTGAACGACTTCGAAGCGACGCCAGTGACACCACCGCTCAATCCGGGCGAGCCACATCATCCTGGCGGCCTTCGCGAGAGGGTCCCAGAAGCTGGTCTCGGCGCTGTACGCATCGCCGAGCTCCACGAGCATGTCCAGCGCGATTTCCCACTCATCATGGTCGAGACACTCGTTCGCATCGGCCACCGTTGTGCCGGCCTCACCCGTCGCGACCACGGGCGCGAGACGGGCAGCTCGGCGAAGAAGCTCGGGGACATCCACGGCGTGATCTTCCCGCATGACGCGCAGCACGCCTCGCTCCGAGAAGAGGCCAGAGCCAAGATCGGCCACGGGGAACTCGCGGACGGAGCCACGTCTCGACCGGCACCCAACGCCATACGACCGCGCGGCGCCGCCGTATGGCGTTGGACGGCTTGCGTCCACGATCACGGCACCGCGTCCATGGCTTGCCGGAGCCGTCCAACCGCTCCCGAGCACCCATCGAGCACCCGACCCATCGCAGAGAGGCATGAAAAAGGCCCCGACCGGGCATGAACGCCAGGTCAAGGCCTTGATTGCTGGTGCGCCGCCAGGGACTCGAACCCCGAACCCGCGGATTAAGAGATTGTCCATGACCGAATAATTCGGTCCAAGTCGGACGCTGGAATCCATCTTTCGCGTCATGGCCCTGCTTGCCCAAGAACGCGTCCCATCCAATCCGCCCGTTGCGAGTCTGTCCCTGGCGCCGGAGCACCCGGTGAGCACCCACTGATGAGCCAGTTCGTCGACAGGATGGGCAGCGTCACGCATGACGAGGTTGAGGAATAGCGTCAGGAGTTGCGCGAGGCCGTCGGGCTTCGCCCGGCAAGCCAGCCTGTCGGTGGCCTTGTGGTGCATGGGCCGGATGAACTGGGCGTGTCATCCCCAGCAATACCTCTACCGGATCGTAGCCCTGTCAGCTGCAAGGACTGACGCCTTCATGGAGTACCGACGCGGAGGTCTGATCGCTCGGAACCTTGATCCCCTTGGGAGACCGTCGCGCCCGCACGCAGGACACTCCGCGTGGATTACAGGGCAACGGTAAGGTACCGCGGTCAATGTGGAGCGGGCATTCCGGACGGGGTTCGACGTTGGGAGAACAACGGCTTGCGCAGCTGCGAGACCGCGTGCAGCGGCACCTCACCACCCGCGACTCGGAGCCGGTACTCGCGCCGGAGGCGACCGGCGAGCTGGTCGACCTACTCTGCTCGGTGCCGGACGCTCTCGACGATCCCCCGGTCACCCAGGCCGCGGGGCTGTTGCTGCTGACCCAGGCCTCCGCTGCTGCCAACGCCAATGCGGTGCCCCAGGCGACGGTGGCGCTGGAGCTGCTCGCCCCGGTATACCTGTGCGGGTATGACGTGCCGGACCTGGTCCGCGAGCAGTTCGAGCGCCATCCGCCGGCCGAGCCGGACACGGCCTCGACGCTGGCGTCCCTCGGTCGCCTACTGTACGGGGGGACGCTGTCCAGTCCTGATGAGAAAACCCTGGACCAGGCCGTCGCCCTGCTGATCCACGCCGTCGCGCTAGCCGAGCCCGACCAACCCGAGTAGGCGCGCAGCCTGACCAACCTGGGCAGCATGCTGCTGACCCGATTCGAACGCACCGGCGACCTGGATGACTTGGAGCTCGCGATCACGCTCACCGAGGCGGCCGTCGACGCCACCGCACCCGAACACGCCAAGCGCGGAAGCTATTTGAGCAACCTGGGCAGCCTGCTGACCCGGTTCGAGCAGCTGGCGAGCGAGGCCGACCTGGACGCCGCGATCGAGGCGCATCAGGCGGCAGTGACCGGCTGGCCCGACGATCCGGAGCACGCCGGAATGCGTGCCGATTTCGACCTCGCTCTGCGGACCCGGGCCAGTTTCCGCGATCAGATCAGCGAGCTGGACCGGGTGATCGAACTAGCGCGGACCGGGTCAGCGAATCAGCACCTCCGTGTCGACCCTCGACGCACTCCACTGCAGCGGTGGGGCGATCCCTGATCCGGGATCGCCCCACCGGCATTACCGCTCCACGCCGTAGTAGAGAGCCAGGTAATCGGCGATCTCTGGGGCGTGTGGCGACAGTTCGGGCAGATGGCGGTCCAGGGCATTGCGGGTCGCCTCGGCCAGGCGGCCGAGGCTGGTGGTGGCGTCTCGCACGTACGGTTCGAGCTGCCTGATCAGCTCGTAGTTGCTGTCGATGTGCTGCGCCTGCATCACCTTCTCCAGCGGTGGTGTGGTGCCCGTCGGGATCGGCTCCAGCACTCGACTGATGTAGGTGACCCGGTGCATGATGCGCCAGCACGGTGGCTTTTTCTGGGCCTGGCGGGCTTGGCGCAGCGCGACGGCGTTGCGGTCGGCGCTCTGCTCCAGCCAGATCGGATCGACGACCGTACGGTAGAGGTCCTCGAAGTTGTCACTGGTCGCGTCGAGGTAGAACGTGACGAACCGATAGGCGTCGACCTTCCCGGGGAGCCGCTCCGGTTTGCCGTCGCCGCCGAGGACCGGTTTCCCGTCCTTGTACCGCTGGAGGTCGCTGCTCGGCTCGCAGGTCACCTCGACGGAGAAGGTGGTCTTCGACTCCCGCTTCTTGCTCCGGGTCAGGGCGTAACCGATACCGCCGGTCAGGTCCAGGCTGAGGCCCCCGCTCACGCCCAGGGTCGACGCCGACAGCGACACCCCGGTGTTCTCGCTCTTCGCCACCTGGAAGCTGCCCGCGGTGGCCTCGGTGACGGCATCGGTGGTCTCGGTGGTCTCGGCGAAGAATCCACCCTCCGCCGTCCAGATGTAGGTATTGACCAGGTTGCGTCGGGAGAAGCCGTCGACCAGCGCCCCGGCACCGGGCAGGGAGAGTTCGCCGAGCGACGGGTTGGCCATCCCACGCGCTCCGGTGCCCAGCATGGCGGCGATTCCGCCGAGGGCGCCCAAGCCAGGAACCAGGGCGCCCGCCACGAACCCGGCAGCCTCGGTGCCGACCTGCTTGAGGGTGTGCCGAGCGGCCTGCCCCAGCATCGGCTTGAAGTCGGGCGGCTCGGTGGAGAGCGCCTCGTAGAAGCTGCGTAGCTGTTGCCGCTCGCGTTGGATGCGCCGAATCAGGGCGTACGTCTCGCGGGGTTTGAAGTAGCTGTACTCGCCACGGTCCCGGGCCTGTGGGTAGTCCGGGTCGAGTACCTTGCCGTGTGCCGTGGCGCCGACGGCACCGTCGAGTGTTCCCTGCTTGGTGTATCGGGGGTTGATCGGGAACGGAATGAGGTTCCAGTCCTCGGGGATGTCCGGGCTGGGCGTGACATGGTACGACACCAGGGTGCCGGTGTGGGCCAGCCGCAGCGCGAAGATGTCCGCGGTGGACGAGCGCACCACCGCGAAGCCGGTGTTCCCCGGCAGGTACCGAGGGCCGATCGCGGGGTTCACGACCTGGCCGGGGTCCTCCCACCGGCCGCGCAGTCCCACCTTTATCTGACGGGTGGTGGTCTCCCCCCGAGAAACCTCCCTCTGCAGGCTCGACGTGTTCGTGAAGTCGTAGCTGGTCTTGCGTTCCAGCGTGGCCTCCACTTCGATGGGCACGGTGATGCCCGCGCCGAACGGTGCGATGACGGTGTTGATGTCGGCCTCGGCGCCGAGGGAGCGGGTCGCCGCGAACCCCGCCGTGCGGCTGTTCTCGGTGTCGGTGCCGTGGCTGTGGCTGACCTCGTCGGCCTGCTTGAACTCGACGGTGGACGTGTTGTTGAACTGACCCGGCGTGCGGTCGGCCGAAGGGTTGGTCAGGTTCTCGGCGGGGACCGGCGGGGCGCCCTCGACGTACCCGACGATCTGCGGGTCGTACTGTGCCTGGCCGACCCATTCACTGACCAGGTTGCCCACCTTGTACCCCGTGACCAGATGCCAGGACCGGCCGCGCAGGTAGCTGTAGCAGCGTTTCATCACGCCGCTGGGAACGCCCCGCGCGTCGACCTGCGCGTCGGCGTACTCGCTGGCCGCTGGCGTGCTGTCGATCAGGGCGTGGAAGGTGGTCCGTACGCTGGCCGGCGCCGCGCGCACCACGGCGGCGTCGGTGGAGACCGGTGCGGTGGAGAGGACGACCTGCGGGCGCTGGTTCGCCGGCAGGAGCAGGTGGTTGCCGGCGAGTCCGACGTCGCGCACCTCGCTCGCGCCGGCGCTTGTGGAGTCGGCGTCGAACGGGTAACAGGCGATGAGGTCCGCCATGTCGCCCTTGAGCCGGCTGAAGGCGTTGTCCAGGATCTGTTCCTGGGTGCGCACGCCGCGCCACACGCGCACTTCTTCGAGGACACCGGAGAAGGGGTGCGTCGGGGTGGTGTTCACCACCGCCCCGCCGATCGTGAACTGGTGTTTGTTGTAGCCGTAGTGAAGGAGCAGGTTGAGGGTGGGCATCGTGACCGGCGTCGTGGGTACCGGAGCGCCGTTGCGGTAGAGCCGGATCGGGCTGCCCTGCGGGTCAGGGTTCTTGGCCCACGTGGCCTCCCGCAGCCGGGCCGGGTGGGAGCCGGTGGCGTCACCCGCGACGTTGCCGGCGTTCTCCTCCATCCGCCACCAGCCGACCAGACCACGCTCGCGCGGCCCGACCGGGCGGCACACCTGGTCCGGGGGACGGGCGACCCGCCACAACCGCACCTCGGAGAGGACACCACGCAGGGGGAGCGCCAGCGAGCCGGCGCGCACCCGCCCGAACTCCAGCGGACCGGCGCCGCCCTTCGGTCCCTCTCCCTGGTGCCGGTGGGTGCCAGCGGACGCACCGTCGACGAAGAACGAGACGTCGTGCCACCGGTCCGGCTCTGCCGGCGGGCTGGCCCTGCGGGTCACCGCCACCCGGTGGAACGTCGCAGCGCGCAGTGCCACGGTCGACACGTAGCTGAAAGGCTTGTGGCCGGGCTCCTCGAAGCGGAACTCCAGCTTGCCGTCGGGGCGCACCCCGAGCTGGTACGGCACGCATCCGCCGGCACCGTCGTCGAGCGCTCCGTAGGACACCAGGCCGTGCGTCCAGCCGAGCCGGTCGAGCGTGACGAACACCTCGATGGTGACATCGCCGGTCAGGTCGAGGGCGGCGTCGCTGCCGGCATCGAGATGCCCCCGGCCGTCGAGGGAGACCGCCCAGGACTGTTCCATCGTGGCGGCCAGGTGGGCCCACTCCCGGCACGGGAACGCATCCCGGCTGCGGATCATGGTGTCGCCCTTGCCGGCGGTGATCTGGTAGCCCGGTAGCGGTGACTCTGCCACGGCGGGGGCGCCGGTGACCGCACCGTCTCGGCCGTTGCCGGACAGGTCGGTCGCGCCCGCTTCGGTGAAGCTCCAGTAGCCGAGCAGCCCCGGCTCCCGGCCGGTCAGTCGGCGGTCGCGCTCCAGGACCAGTTCGGAGGGCGTGCGGACCCGGCCCCAGACCCGCACCTCGTCCAGCCGGACGTTGGCCCGGGAGCCGTTCGCGGGTGAGAATCCGAGCCGGAGGTTCCCGACCCCCGCGTACGGGGTGGTGACGGTTCGACGACCCACCTCGGTGCCGTCACGGTAGAGGATCTGCTCGTTGGTGGCCCGGTTGAACACCGCGGCCCAGTGGTGCCACTCCAGATCGTCGTAGCTGCCCGTGGTGTCCAGGTCATTGCCCCAGAAGGCCAGGGTGAACGTGTTGGTGGCGCGGAAGCCGACGTGCAGTGCGTTGTGCGCGGTCGGGGTGGTGACCCCGTGGGTGACCACGAAGTCCTCGCGGCCGGCACGCTCGCGCTTGGCCCAGAACTCGATCGTGAAGTCGGTGCCGGCCAGGGCGACCGGGCCGCAGTCCACCCCGTCGTCCACGCCGTCGAAGGCCAGCGCCGACTTCAATGGCGCCGGCTCCAGACCGAGCATGTACCGGCCCGCCTGCGTGTGGGCGTTCAGCACCCGGCCAGGGCCCGGCAGTGCGTCCGGCAGGACCCACGCCTCGACGGTGACATCACCGGCGGTACCCACCTGCGCGAGCCGATCGTCCGGCAGGGCCAGCCGGTGCGTCGTGGTGTCGAAGCGGAACGCCCGGCCCGGGATACCCCCGTGCCACTGTGAGACGCGCCCCGGCACCAGGTCGGTCGCGGATCCGTTCGGGACGTTGCCGGTAACCCCGTCCACCTCCACCTGCACGACCTGCGAACCAACGGCCAACCAAGCGCCGGGCCTGGTGGCGGTCGCCAGATCGTAGTGGTAGAGCACCCGGGACACCGGGTCGCCCTTGGTGGCGGTGCCGGCGCCGCCGACCACGGTGAGCGTGTCGGCGCTGCGCTGGGCATCCGACTGGACCAGGACCGCCGTGCCGGCCACGGTGACGACGGCACCGGCCGGCACGTGCGTGGTGAGCGGCTCGGCGAGCCGCACCGTCTTGCCGGCGTTGCTGATCTCGGCCACCGTGCCGAGGTACCGGGAATCGGCCATGCCCCGGCCGTTGAGGACATCGGCGAACTGTTCGACCTGCCGGGGCACGGACGCGAACGTCTCGGTGCTCGATCTGGTGCGGACCGTGACCGTGCACAGGTGTGCCAGTTGCCCGTCGCTCACCTCGACGGTGGTGCCGGCCATGTCGCTCAGCGGATCGCGGCTGACCAGTCGGATCTGCTGCGACCCCACGGTGAGCCGCTTCTCCGCCCGAACCACCTCGGTGTCGTAGTGCGTGGCGAAGAACTGCCCGTCACCGCCCCGGAAGTACAGCGAGACCTGCCCGATGGTGCTGTCGAGCAGGAACGGCGTGTTCCGGGTCCACGCGAACCCGAGCAACGCTCCGGTGACGCTGAGCCCGCCACGGTCGGTGTAGAGGTGCGGCATGGCGAGGTGCACGGTCCCGGTGCCCGCCATGCCTCCGGTGAGCCGGGACAGCTCGTCCTCCTTGGCGACCAGCTCGACCCGCGCGGCCCGCAGCCGGCCCTCGGCCTCGGCGATGAGCGCCTGCCGGGTCCGCTCCCGGTCCAGCTTCGTGACGAGGTCGTCCCGCCGGAGCCTCGCCGCGTTCAGATCCGCGTCGAGCTTCGGTAGCAGTTTGACCTTCTCCCACCGGAACTGGTCGGCGTTCGCGGCGGGTGCCTGATCGACAACGGCGTAAGTGCCGCCGTACCGGTCGTAGTCCGTGCCGGTGAGTTTGCGGAACGCGACGGGCAGGTGTCGGGTTCCGTTGTCGACCGGGGCCAGGATCTGACCAGTGCCGCTGCCGCTGATGCCTTGGGGATCGAACATCACCGTACCGGTGGCAGGGTTCTCGGGCGCGGGGAGCAACCGGATGTAGCCAGTTGAGTCCTTGTCGAGGATAGCGGGGATGTTCTGCTCGCCATCGGCGTCAGGCGCAGTCGAGGGCGGGATAAAGACCCTGATGTTGTAGTAAGAGCCTGAGCCATAGCGGGAATTGACGTGAATCAGTCGCCACAGGGTTCTGGGGTCGTTGTGGTCTTTGGTGGAGTGCACCCAGTGATGCACACTGCTGGGCTTGGTCGACCACTTCACGTAGAGGTTTTCCTGCAGGTTCCGGATGCGGTAGACCCAGTTGGTCGGCACGTTCCGCTCTGCCTCCAGCCGAGCCACCTCGGCCTGGGCGGTCACCAGGTCCCGCTGCCACCCGGCGACCGTCGCCGGGTCGGTGCCCGGGGTAGCGACCAGCGCCTCGTCCGCCTTGATCTGGCCCTTCAGGGTGGCGATCACCTGCTCCAGCGCGCTGATCCGCTCGGGATCGACGGCGGACTTGGGCTGGTTCACCTCCGGCAGGGTGATGTGGTCCGGCACCCGGGCCAGGCGGCCGTCGCGGCCGACGGCGAGGTCGAGCGTGGCGACATGGGACCGGGCCGCGGTGCCCGCTGGCGCGGAATCGGACGTGGCCGCGGCGAGCAGCACCCGGGCCTGCCGCTTCACCAGTGAGCGCGGGCCGCTGGGGGCCGCGATGTTCTCCTGCTGGAAGTAGAGGGTCGCGGCGAGGCCGGAGACGACGTCACGACCGGTGAACGCGAAGCTGCTCCGGCGCAGGCCGGAGTGCTCGCCGACCGGCGCCTTGGAGGTCACCCAGGTCGGCCCACCCACGAGCGTGCCGTCCCGCCCGTTGCCGGTCTGATCGTGCAGCTTCGTGCCGTCGCCCTCGTCAAAGCGGTAGTAGGCGAGCAGCCCCGGTTCATCACCGACGAGCCGGCGACCGCGCCCCCTGGCCAGTTCCTCCTTGTTGAGAGCCCGACTCCAGATGCGAATCTCGTCGATGTCTCCCGAGAAAAAGCCACCGGGTATGCCGTAACGGTGATCCGCACCGATGAGCACCTTCGTGGTGGAGTCGGGGTTGGCCGCCAAGCTCCCCTCCCCGGCCGGTTCACCGTCGAGGTAGAGCCGGACCTGGCCGTTGTCGACGACCGCAGCCACGTGCGTGTACCGGCCGACCCCGACCGGTCGGGTCGACTTCACCAAATACGGCGCGCCGTTCTGCTGCAGCACGAGGTGCCCGTTCTCGAGGGTGAGGACCCAGTCCCCCCGCACACCTCGGTCGAACTTGCCCAGGATGATCCCGTCGGGGGCCGTCGGGCTGATCCACGCCTCCAGCGTGTACGTTTTCCCGCCCAACTGGAACGCGGCCGGGTTACCCAGGTCGACGTAGCCGCTCGTACCGTTGAACCGCAGCGCGGTCCCGGCCGAGCCGGGCTCCGGATCGCGCCCGCTGCCCTGGGTGTTGAACAGCCCGTTCGTCGCCTGCTCGACGTTGAAAGAGTCGATCAGCTTCGTCCGGCTGTTGACGGTGAAGATCTGCCAACGCCGGCTGCCCTGCACCTCGGTGGGGAGCAGCAGCACGCTGAACGCGCCGCCGGTGAGGCCACGGACGAACGTCAACTCCTGGGTCGGTTCGTAGAACGGACGTCCCTCCATGTCCTTCGTGCCCGGGGTGTCCTTCGCCGACGCCGGCCAAGTGCTGTGCCGGCTGCGCTGGAAGCGAACCTCCATGACCGGTTTCAGCTCCGTGCCGACCAGCACGAACCGGTCGCACAACAGGGTGTTCTCCACGAGCGGCACCTTCGCGCCGTTGTGTTTCACATAGTTCCCGCCAGCGGCGGCGCTGGAGCCGCCGGTGGTGAGCTTCCACACCGCGTCAGGGTGTGCGGCGTCGATGGACTGCCGGAACACCACCAGATGGGTGCCGTCGGACACCACCTGGAACGGTGCCGCCGCGGTGAGCCGAGCCGTGCTCGACAGGAACGGATCGGTCTCCTTCGGACCGAGAGTCTCGTGGGCGCCGGCCTCGACCCGCCCACCACGCTTGACCACCGGCAGCCGAGTGGCCCCGGCGATCGCGTACCCCACCTGCGTGATCTCGGTGGGGAAGCGCAGCTCAGCTGGGTCATCGTGCCAGTACGGCGCATCGAGTTCACCGCGCTCGGCACTTGGAGTGAAATGCAGGACGGAGTAACGAATGCGGCGGTCCTTGTCCATTGCGAACGCCACCGTCACGCCCTGGTGCCGGAGCATCGCGGTATACATGTACTCGCGGTCGCCGTACACCTTGACCAGGCTTTTCTCGGACAACACGGTCCTTTCCCGAGAGAAGAGCAGGAATTGGGGAAGCAGCCTGAAAGCACATTATCCGCCCCACCACATCGAGACGGAATACATTCGACCGTAGTTGATTGATTACGCACCGCGCGCGTTAAGTCAAAATGCCGACTAAAAATTGACTTGGAATATCTGATCTGCCGATCGATTGCGAAGCTGTACCTCGCTTGTGAACAGGTCGGCAAGCCGCTGTCGCGGGTGCTCGGCGGGCTCCTCGGTCTGACACAGGCCGGCACCGCACGCGACCGGACCGAATCCTGGCCGACAAGGCATACAGTTCCCGCGCCAACCGACAGCACCTCGCCGAGAGAGGGGCCCATCAGCGAGGCGGTTCACGGGCGCAAGCTCCGATTCTGATTGATGACGATCGTCGCCGCCCCACGGCAGTGATGACACCCCGTCATGACACCCTCTCCTCAGAGGGCGTAGAGGCGGTCGTTTGCGTCGTGGGTGTGGTCGAGGAATCTGCCGGTGTGTTCGGGGGTCCAGATCATGACGGGGCTGGGGGTCTTGCCGGTGTCGCGCCAGGTGTGGATGCGTTGGTCGGTCCAGATGGTGGGCTTGGGTGGTCGGGCTGGTGGTAGTTCGACCATGAGGGCGGGGTTGGTGTCGATGTAGCGGTGGCGGCGCATCGCGTCGTTGAGGGCTTTGCGCAGGGTGGCGATCATGGTGTTGCGCTGGGCGATGGTGTCGTACATGGCGTCGATGTGGCCGGGTCGAAGTCGGTCGATGCGCAGGTGGCCGAGGTGCGGGATCAGGTACAGCCGGATGTGCCCTTCGTAGGAGCGCAGAGTGCCTGTCTTGATGTTCTTGCGTCCGGCGAGCCAGTCGGTCAGGTACGCCTCCATGGTGGGCAGTTCGGTGGGGGTGATGTCCAGGTGCAGCGCCCGGCGGATCTGGTCCGGGGTGGGGACGGGCGCGCCGGTCTTGACGGCGGCCTCGATCAGGTCGCCGGCCTTGACGGTGGTGTGCGGGTCGGCGGGGTTGGGGACGGCGAGCGCGGCCCGGATGCGGTCCAGGAC
>NZ_SMKJ01000122.1:0-18270 GCF_004348615.1 Micromonospora sp. KC207 | reverse complement strand
GCGGGGGCCCCGGACGTCCCCCGGAAAGCGGCGAGAAGATCTTCACCCGTACCGCCGAGGTGGAAAACCTCGCCCCGAACCCGGACAACGCCTACCTCGGCACCTGGCTCGTCCCGCCGGGACCGGACCAGGTCGTGGTAGTTCGGGGCCGGGCACCCCGCGCGATCCGCGGCACCCATCCGGTCTCCTGGCCCCGGCGGCGCGCCGACGTCCGCTACTGGTCGCTGTGCACCAACCTGGGCGGCCAGTACAAACCCGTCGTGATCAACCGGTTCCCCGAGGGGCCGGCGAGCTACGGCTGTCGTTACAACGACGAGACCCAGCTCGACCGGTACGGGTACTACACCTTCGTCCTCGGCACGGAGGGGCAGCGGGCGGCCATCGAGGCCATCCGAACCGCCACCTTCGTGCCCTTCTCCGTCTCGTACCCGACGACCCCGCACATGGTCCTGCTCCGGCACCTGCTTCCGGTCGAGGACTTCCCGTACGCCGTGCAGAACGTGCCCATAAACAGCTCGGCGGAAACCGCCGCGGCCGTCATGGGGCCGTACTACCCGCTGGTGACGGTCTGCTCGTTGGCCACGCTCACCGCCGAGGGGCCACACGGCTGCACCGCCTGAGCGGTCTGGTTCCCCGTCACACGCGCCACCATCGAGGTGACGATCGGGCTGAGACCTGACAGCCCGGTCCGCCCGGTCCGCCGGTCCCGGCGGACCGGGCGGACGCCCGAGCGGCTGGGACGAAGGACGACCTTCGCCCCAGCCGTTGGTGTCCTGCGGGTCAGAACGGCCGGGCATGGGTGAGCAGGGCCAGCTGACTGGTGACCGACTGCCGGTGGTGTTCCAGTTCGGCCCGTGTCCGGCTCGACCGGTCGAGTTCCCGGTCGAACAGGCTCTCTCGTTGGCGACCAGAAGGTGCTCGCCGGACAGCCTCTAAACGGCGACCGACTGACAGAGGCGGCGCAGCCAGCGTCGCGGCGGTGGAAGGGACAGCACGTCCGTGGACGCGCACGCCTTCACCTACGGCTCGCGGGTCCTATTTCCCTGGGTGGGTACAGCCTGTCACCCTGGGGGTACGAGCCGGGATCGACGGCGGGCCGGCGGATACTCGCCCACGAGTTGACCCACGTAGTCCAGCGGCGAAGGGGACGCGGCTGGGACAATCGCGGTCGAGGGTCGGACCAGCGACCACCTCGACCGGAGCGGACGGCTTTAGCCGATAGGTCAATCAACGCGATCCTTGACAACACCAGAACCCTGGTCAAGAAAGCTTACGGCTGCAGTCCCTGCGACAGTCCCAGGGAGCTGGGCCGGTCGCCAACGCCGCCTACCCGAGGGGGCAAGAAATTGTGCATCCTGCTTAGCCGCAACCGTTAGCCGCAGCCGGTCGAAACGGCGTCGGAACCAGACGTTTCGAAACCCTGAACACCCTAGAAGGCGGTTAGAAATTACACCGCCGACCACCCGGATTCACCACTAGGCGAACCGGGTCAGCGTGCGTCACCGGGACGCCCCCTCGTCAGAGGATCGACCGCGCCCCGGGCACGGCTGCCGTGCCGACGGCGTACGGGTTCAACACGTCGGTCGGCTCGTCCTCGAAGTCGACCTCCGTGCCCACCCCAAGGTGCGCGGCCATCTCGACGAAGAGGTCGAGGGCGACGTGGTCCTCGATCGCGATGCCGGTCGAGTCGAAGACCGTCAATCCGTACCGGGCGTCGGCCACGATGCCCGCGTCGGCGCAGATCTCGCTGAGCGAGGGACCGAGGCGTCGCGGATCGAGGACCTGGCTCTCGCCCTCCCGCGCCGCCTGTTCCGGGTGGTCGGGGCACACCAGCGCCCGGTCCACCAGCGACCGGGGCAGTTCGACCTTGCCGACGATGTCGGAGCCGACGGCGTTGACGTGCAGGTGATCGCGCAGCGAGACGTCCGGGAAGACGGGCCCCGCGCCGACGCCCACCGACGTCGCCGTGACCAGTATGTCGGCGGACCTCGCCACCTCCTCGGGTCGGGCCGCCGTCACCGCAAGCCCGGTGAAGTCGACCCTCCGGCCGAAGGAGGCCAGGTGAGCGGGGTCGACGTCCCAGGCCAGCACCGTGTCGATCGGAAAGGTGAGACTCAGGGCGTGCAGTTGGGTGACTGCCTGCGCGCCACAGCCGATCAATCCGACCGTCCGACTGTCGGGGTGCGCCAACGCCCGGCTGGCCAGCGCCGACGCGGCACCGGTGCGCAGGGCGGTGAGCGCCGCGCCGTCGGCCACCACCGTCGTGCGCCCGGTCCGGTCGTCGAAGCGGGCCACGCAGGCCGTGATCGTCGGCAGGCCGTAATCGTCGACGTTCGACGGGCTGTACGAGACGACCTTGATGGTGGTGCTCTCGTTTCGCTCCCGGTGCGGCATCCACTCGATCACCCCTGGGGCAGGCCCCTCCCGCTCGAACGCGCCCCGCGCGGGCGACAGCTCGGCCACGCCCTTGTGCACCTCGACGAATTTTTCGCCGAGACGTGAGATCAGCTCCGTCAGCAACGTGTCGACGCCGATCTCGTCCATTATTCGACCGATGTGCCGCTGGGTCAGAATTAGCATCTCGCTTGAACCCCGTCTGTAGAGCCACGGCTTCGTTGTCGGGAACGCATTCTGCGCGAAGAATTACGATCGGCCACATGGGCCCAAATTGGATCCATCAGCCCGATCGATCGATGCCAATCACCATCCATCGGCACGCGACCACATCGAATCGTAGTTGACCCCACGGCGGACGGCAATGGCGGCTTTCCCGCCGCGCCGACCGCCCCACGTTCGCCGCCCCACGCTGATTCACACCATTCTCACATCCAATGGGAAACACATTGGAGCGAATCACCACACATCGACTTGTATCAGTTTTTCCACGTCACGCGGCGTGGGATCGGGACGCCTCACCCGTCACGGAGGGAGCGGCGGGAAAGACCGAAGGCGAAGGCCGCACCCAACGTCGCAGCGGTGGCCAGGAAGAGCACCCCGCTGCCGTGCGCGTCCACCACCAGCCCCGCCGCCGCGCCGGACAGCGGGAAGAGGCCCAACGCCGCGAAGAGGATGGCGCTCATCACCCGGCCGAGCAGGTGGGCGGCGGTGTGCTGCTGGACGACGGTGATGACCAGGACGTTGGTGACGGTGCTGGCGACACCGGCCACGGCCAGCGCGACCACGGCGCCGGCGTACCCGGCGAACGGCACGAGCGCCACCGCCCCGGCCATCACCAGGCCGGAGAGCATGGCCGTGGCACCGCGTCGCCGGATCCCGGTCAGCCCGGCGGTGAGGAACCCGCCGGCCAGCGAGCCGCCGGTGAACGCGGCCAGCAGGCCACCGAAGCCGCCGGCACCGGCGGCCAGGTCGGCGCTGGCCAGCGAGGGCAGCCCCACCCGGACCATCCCGCCGACGGTCAGGTTGGCCGCGGCGGTCACCACCAGGACGGTCCGCAGCAGCGGAGACCCGCGCAGCAGCCGCCAGAACGTCAGCCGGGGCGGCGGTGCCGTCCCGTCGGCGGGCCGGGCGAGTGGCGCGACGCGCCGATGGTGCGCTCCGATGGCCGCGAGGCAGGCGGCCGACACCGCGAAGGTCAGCGCGTCGACCCCGAACGCGACGCCCGGCGAGAGCAGCACAACGACCAGCCCGGCCACCCCGGGCCCGACCAGCCCGGCGGCGAAACCGGCGGTGCTGTGCAGCGCGTTGCCGGCCTGCAACTGCTCGGCCGGGAGCAGCCGGGGCGTGATGGCGTAGGCGGCCGGCTGGAACAGGCCGGCCCCCAGACCGGCTCCGGCGACCAGCGCCCCGATCAGGACGAGGCCCGGCTCCCCCGCGACGGCGGCCACCGAGATCGCGGCGGTGGACGCCAACCGGACGAGGTCGGCGACGAGCATCACCTGCCAGGGGCCGGCCCGGTCGGTGAGGATCCCGCCCAGCGGGGTGGTCGCCAGCCGGCACAGGCCGTAGACCGCGACCAGCAGCCCGAGCTCCCGGGCGCCCCCGCCGACCTGGTAGACCAGAAAGGGCAGCGCGACGGCGTGGAAGGCGTCGCCGAAGACCGACACCGACTCGGCGACGAAGAGCAGCCGGTAGTCGCGGGACCGCAGCGGCACCAGGCTCAGCCGCAGCCGACGCCGGGAGGCTCGGGTGACGGTGGTGTCAGCCATGCAGGGCCACCGGCAACGACTCCAGCCCCCGCAGCATGATCGTGTTCCGCCAGCGCAGGTCCGCCTCGGTGCCGGCCGACGTCAGCGCCGGGAAACGGCTCAGCAGCCCGGCCAACGCCACCTCGCCTTCCAGCTTGCCGAGGAACGCGCCGAGGCACCGGTGCAGCCCGTGGCCGAAGGCGAGGTGCCCGGCGTCGCCCCGGTCGAGCACGAGCCGGTCGGCGTCGGGGAACCGGTCGGGGTCGCGGTTCGCCCCGCCCAGCGACACCAGGACCAGCTCCCCGGCGGGAATCTCGACCCCGTCGACGTCCACCGGCTCGGTGGTGAACCGCAGGGTCGCCATGCTCACCGGCGACTCGTAGCGGAGGAACTCGTCGACCGCCGTGGGCAGCGCCGCCGGGTTCCGCCGCAACCAGGCGTGCTGGTCGGGGTGGCGCAGCAGCGCGAGGGTCGCGGTGCCC
Source organism: Micromonospora sp. KC207 (assembly GCF_004348615.1). Taxonomy (NCBI): domain Bacteria; kingdom Bacillati; phylum Actinomycetota; class Actinomycetes; order Micromonosporales; family Micromonosporaceae; genus Micromonospora; species Micromonospora sp. KC207. The sequence goes on along the minus strand of NZ_SMKJ01000122.1, from coordinate 13,643 downwards.
AGCAGGTTGACGGTCGTCTCGTGCCCCCCGATCAGCAGCAGGAACACCATGCCGACGATCTCGTCGTCGGTGAGCTGCCCCTGGTCGCGGGCCGCGAGCAGGACCGTCAGCAGGTCGTCGCGCGGGTCGGTACGCCGCCGCGCGAGCACGACGGCGATGTGGTCGGTCAGCTCCCGCAGCGCCCGGCCGAAGGCCTCCGGGTCGTCGCCGTGGGTCAGGATCGCCGTCGACCAGCTCCGATAGGCGGCCCGGTCCTCCGGCGGGAAGCCGATCAGCTCGCAGATGACCAGCATGGGCAGCGGAAAGGCGAAGTCCGCCACGAGGTCGACGGTGTCGCGGTCGGCGACTCCGTCGAGCAGCGTGGCGGTGACCCGTTCCACCAGGGGACGCATGGCCGCCACCCGCCGGGCGGTGAAGAACCCGTGGATCAGCCGACGGAGTCGGGTGTGGTCGGGCGGATCGCTGTTGAGCATGTGGACCATGTCGCCGCCGAGCGTCACCCCCGCCACCCGGGCGTCAGCCAACTCCTGCGCCCGGCGGGCGTCCTGGCCGAACCTCGGGTCGGCCAGCACCGCCCGCACGTCGCGGTACCGGGCGACCACCCACATGGGCAAACCCTCGTCGCTGTGCAGGATCGACACCGGACCGTTGGCCCGGATCCGGGCCAACGTCGGGTACGGGTCGGCGATGAACGGGGCCTGCCGTGGCGGCGTCAGCTCGTCCTCGGCGGTGCTCATGGTTCTCCTCGGGATACGCGCTCGGGGGAGCTAGACGATCAGGGCGGGGAAGGGCCAGCGGTGGGCGCGGGTCGGCAACCACCACAGGTGGCCGGCCTGCTCGACGACCAGGTGCGCCCCGGCGAGATCGCGGCGCACGGCGGGCGGCACCGCCGTCGCGGCTACGCCCTCTGCCAGCGCCGCGATCGCCGTCAGGTGGCCCGGCTCATCGATAGTCACCACCTCCAGGAAGCCGGAACGGCGGTCGCGGACCTCGACGAACCCGGGGCCGCGCCGGTAGACACAGCGGCCGAGGAAGAACGCCGCCCGCCAGCGGGCCGCGACCGTGCCGGCGTCGTCCCCGGCCAGGCGGGCCGGCGGGCACAGGTGGGTGAACAGGTCGCCGCCGCGGCACCCGTCCCGGCAGCGCGCCGTCCAGTCCACCGCCACCCCGTGGGCGGTCAGCTCCCGGATCAGCAGGAGGGAACGCGCCGAGGTCGCGTCGGCGTCCGCGCACAGGTCCACCGGGTGGGCGAGCCGCGCGTGCCGAGCGCCGGCGCGGTACCAGGCGGCCGCCGCCGGGCCGCACGGCCCGGCGAGTCGGTGCGTGCCGAGCGCCATCCCCGGCAGCCGCGCGGCGACTGGATCGTAGTCCCGGGACAGCTCGACCTCGACCACGGTCGCGGCGAAGTCAACCCGCCGCGACGGCATGGTGGTCCTCTCCGCCGCGCGCGGCGGCGTCCGCGGCGGCCCGCTGATGGTCGACCCGGGCCAGCACCTGGTTGTGCGACTCGACGACGGTGTGCACCCAGCAGCCCCCCTCCTGGAACAGGATGCCCAGTTCAGACCAGTGGTCGAGCAACGGTCGCACCACCGCCGCCCCGCCGGGTGTCCGCGCGGCCAGCGTTGCGGCCGTCCGGGGCTGCTCCAGCAGCCGGAACAACCCGACCTCGACCGGCGAGGTCAGCTCGCACACCGACCAGTCGTACGCGGCCCGCCGGCTGACCAGCACGATCCGGTCGTCGACCTCCTGGTAGGTGAGCCGGCTGACCGGGTACTCGGCCCGCCACCGGTCGATCGCCGCGCCCAGCGCCGCCGCCTCGTCCCGACCGATGCCCTGGGCGACGGTGGTGAAGATGTACGCCAGGTCGGCGAGTTCCCCGGCGGGCAGGTGGTAGATCTCCCGGTACTGCGGGGCCGGCTCCAGCACCGGGAAGCCCAGCTCCGGCTGGTTGAAGTACGGGCTGAACCGCTCGATGGCGATCCGCGCCGCGCCGATCGGCGGGTCGAGGTGGTGCAGCGCCGGAAGCTGCGCGATGACGTCGGTGTAGTCCTCGGCCGTCTCACCGGGGAACCCGTACAGGTAGTTCCAGCTCGTCGTCACCCCGGCGCTCTGCGCCTCCCGCAGGGCCCGGACGTTCTGGCAGCCGGTCACGCCCTTGTCCATCAGCCGCAGCACGTGGGTGCTCAGGTTCTCCACCCCCGGCTGGACCTGCACCGCCCCGGCCTCGCCGAGCCGTTGGAAGTGGTGCCGGCGCAGGTTGGCCTTGACCTCGAAGTGCAGGCGCACGTCGTACTCCGACTCGGCCAACCGCAGCAGCACCGAGTCGAAGTACGCCATGTCCAGGATGTTGTCGACCACGATGAAGTCGAGTAGTTGGTGCCGGCGGGCCAGGTCCAGCACCTCGTCGAGGAAGCGCCCCGGGCTCTTGCTGCGGAACTGCATCGACGAGCCGTTGAGGCCGCAGAACGTGCAGTGGTGCTTCTCGCCCCACCAGCAGCCTCGGGAGCCCTCGACGACCAGCTTCGGCGCCACCCACTCGGCCGCCGCCGAGGCGTCCAGGCGCTCGACGAAGCCGGTGTAGTCCGGGGTGACGATCCGCGCCGGCGGCAACGGTCGCGTCGACATCGGGTTGGCCCGCGCGGCGCCCGTCGGGTCCCGCCAGCACAGCCCGGGGATGTCCGCGAGGTCGCCGGCCGCGCCACCGCCGGGCAGCGGAGCGGCGCCGCCGAGCGCGTCGAGCAGCGACGGGAAGGCCACCTCCCCCTCGCCCCGGACGACGAAGTCGAGGAACGGGAAGTTGCGGTGCAGCGCCGCGCCCTGCGCCCCGTCGCAGTTGGCCCCGCCGAGCACGGTTTGCACGGCGGGCCGGCGCCGCTTGAGCAGGCGGGCGGCGGCCAGGCTCGCGGTGTTCTGCTGGAAGGTGCTGGTGAATCCCACGACGTCGGGTGCGGCGGCGTCCAGCTCGGCGACCAGCTCGGCCACGAAGTCGGGTGCCAGTTCGTGCAGCGCGGCGGTCATCGCCGTCTCGGCCCGGCTCGCCCCCGCGTCGGCCAGCAGCCGGTGGAACGGCGCGAAGTCGCGCCGTTCGCCGTAGAGGGCGCTGGCGAACACCCAGTCCCCGGCGCCCTCGAAGTAGGACGTCTCGGAGAAGTACTGGTAGTCGGCCAGGCCGAAGGGTAGCCGGTCCACCGCCCAGTCGACGAAGTCCAGGTTGGCGTAGCGGACCCGCACGTCGTGGTCGGCGCCACCGGCGGCGGCACGCAGGATGCCCAGGGCGAGCGACGGGACGTCGAGCGATCCCCACGGCATGTGCACCAGGACGACCTTCATCGCCGGTCTCCTTTCGACGGGCTGGGCATCGTTCCGGGGCCTCGCGGCGGCGCCCCGGAACGACGTCTTGGACGTGCCGTCACCGCCGCCGGGTCACTTGCCGGTCTGGGGCGCCTCGGTCACCTGGGGTCGCGCGGCCGGGGCCGCCCGGTCAAGATCGAGGAGCATCTTGACGATGACGGCGCCGCGGTCCCGCTCGCCCGTGCTGATCGGGTCGTGCCGCACAGTGCGTCGCTTCATTGCATTCACCTCCCTCCGGTCGTTTTGGGGTCGGACCCCGCCGGTCGCGGTGGTCCTGGCTGGGGGACGCCGGGGTCCGGTCGCCCGGCGGCAGCACCGTGGCGACGTACCGGAGCAGGGCGGTGAAGACGGTCGTCTGGCCGGCCGCGTCCCCGTGGTGACCACCGGTGGTCCAGACCACCTCGTGCGGGACCGACCGGTCCCGCAGCGCGGCCACGTACCGCTCGACCGCCTCCGCCGGGCACCGTTCGTCGTCGGTCGCGGCGGCGACGAACAGTGGGCCGCGCACCCGGTCCAGATACGTCATCGGGTCGGCGGCCCGGTACCGGTCGGGAACCTCGGCGGGCGTGCCGCCGAAGAGTTCCTCGTCCACCTCGCGCAGGGCGGGCAGCGTCGTGCGGTGGGCGGTGGAGTAGTCGGCCACCGGGGAGACCGCGAGCCCGACCGCCCAGTCGTCGGGCTCGACGCCCATCGCGAGCAGGACCAGGTAGCCGCCCCAGGAGTAGCCGCACAGCCCGATCCGCCCCGGCTGCGCGACACCGAGGTCGACCAGGTGTCGGCGTACCGCGGCGAGATCCTCCAGCTGGGCCAGGCCGACCCGGTGGCCGAAGTCATGCCGCCACCGCGGGCCATAGCCGGTGGAGCCCCGGTAGTTGGTGCGCACGACGGCGTAGCCGGCGTCGGTGAGCAACTCCACCCGGGGGTCGTAGCTGTCCCGGTCGTGCAGGAACGGCCCACCGTGCAGCAGGAAGAGCGTCGGCCATGGTCCGGGGCCGGGTGGGGTGGCCAGGAAGCTGTGGATCCGGCCGTACGGTTGGGGTGTCCACACCTCCCCGCGCCCGGGCACGGCCGGCGGGCCCGGTGCCGGGTGGTGCTCGACGGCCGGGTCGGCGACCAGCCGGCGCGGCGGCACCGCCTCCCGGCTCCACACGTAGTGGACCGCGCCCTCGGGCGCGCACGCCAGATCGAGGATGGTCCCGGGTGGGGTGGGCAGGACGCTCGGGGCGCCGCCGTCGAGGTCGGCCAGGAGCAGCCGGCTGCGTCCCGCCCGATCCTGTTGGACCAGCACCCGGCGGCCGTCGACGTACCAGTGCGCGGTGATCTCCGTGTCGAACGTCAGCCGCTCGTGCAGCCGGATGTCCCGCCCCGGCCGCCAGGTGCCGACGGTGTAGCGTCCGCCAGCCTCCACGACCAGCAGCAGCGCGGCGTCGCCCTCCGGGCCCGGGCGGAACTCCAGTGCCCACACCCGGCGGTCCCGGCCGCCGGCCAGGACCTCGGTGCGGCCGTCGACGAGCCGGACCACGGTGACCGCGGCGGGCCCGTCCGGTCGTCCGGCCAGGGCGAGCAGGGTGCCGTCCGGGCTCAGGTCCACCAGGGGCACGTAGCTCGGGACGGTGGCCAGCAGGCGGCCCGCGCCGCCGGGGGGCCCGAGATGGTACCGGGACTCCGCGCCGCACCCGACACAGACGACGGCCAGCTTTCCGGTGTGGTCGAAGGCGATGCCGTACGGCCGGCCCGGTGGCACCCCGGTCAACGCGGGAACGGCCTCTCCGCCGTCGAACGGCTGGCGTCGCCAGGCCCCCACGCCGTCCGGGTCGGTGTCGAACCACCAGACGTGGCCGCCGTCCGGCTCCAGGTCGCACGCGTCCACCCCGTGCCGCGCCCGGGTCAGTATCCGGCGACGGCCGGTGGCGCGGTCCCATGCGACGACCTGGGAGCGACCCGCGACGTCGTCGAGTTCGACGGCCCGCAGCGAGTTGTGGGCGGAGAACGCCGGTGCGCGCGGTGGAATCACGACGCCCCCGTTCCTGCGGACAGCCGAAGCACCGATAGTAATCGGGCAACGTCTATGTGTAAACGTCGGTGACGCGCAGGCCGGCGTGCGCCCGGTGGCGCCGGTCGACCGAGATGAGGCCGGCGGTGCGGGCCTCCACCTGGTGCGCGTTGCGCGGCCGCCCGCCGTAGCTGCCGCGCTCGCCAGGGAGCGCGCGGGCGGAGGGCTGGACGAGGTCGGTGGCCGCGCGGTCGTCGCCGAGCACGAGGACGTCGGTGTCGACCGTGTCGAGGTCGGGGTCCTACAGGAGCACGGCGGAGACGTCGTGGAACGCGCCCACGGCCCTCCGGCCGGTTGGGCGTGGCACGTGCGTTTGGCGGCCTTCTATCCCTGCGCGCGCCGTCGTGCTACCGCCCGGTCCGAGGAAACGGGGGGCGCGGTCCCGGCGGCAGCGAGGCTCAGGCGGCGCCCCCGTTGACGTACACCACCTGGCCGTTGATCCACCGGGCCGGCCCGGCCAGGAAGGCCACCACCTCTGCGGTCTCGGCCGGGTCGCCGAGCCGGTTCATCGGCGACATCGCCGCCATCTGGACGATCGCCTGCTCGTCCTTGCCCTCGAGGAACAGCGCGGTGGCGGTCGCGCCGGGCGCGACCGCGTTCACGGTGACGTCGCGTCCGCGAAGCTCCCGGGCCAGGATCAACGTGATCGCGTCCACCGCGGCCTTGCTGGAGGCGTACGCGGCGTAGCCGGGCATCGACAACCGGGGCGTCGTGCTGGAGATGTTGATGAGCGCGCCCCCGGGCCGAATCCGGCGGGCCGCCTGCTGATCGACCACGAAGGTGCCGCGCACGTTGATGCGGTGCACCCGGTCCAGCTCCGCGAGGTCCAGCTCGGTCACCGGAGCATGGGACGCCACCCCGGCCGAGTGCACGACGACGTCGATCCCGCCGTACGTCCGCTCGGCGGTGTCGAACAGTTCCGCCACCGCCACCTCGTCGGCGACGTCGGCCCGCACCGCGACGGCGTCCCCGCCGGCGGCGACGATCGCCGCCACGATCTGCTCCGCCTCGTTCTTGCTGGTGACGAAGTTGACCACCACCGCGAAACCGTCCGCCGCCAACCGTTGCGCGATCCGCCTTCCGATCCCCTGTGCACCGCCGGTCACGATCGCGACGCGCTGCGGGACGGTCATGACGGGGTCTCCTGGTCCTCGCTGGGCCGGGACGGCGAAGCTGCCCGGAAGACCGAATTAGATCAAACGTGGGATGCGCTGTCCACGGTCGACCCGGCCGGCGGCATCCCGCCCGCACCACCAGCGTGCGGACTGCCGAGCCCGACCCCGACCGATCAGGGCCAGGACGGGCACCTCGTCGGGCCCGCCCGGACGCCGCCTGCGACCCGGCTCCAACCCCGCGCCGCCGCCACGGGCGCCCGACCGGGGCACCCGTGGCTGGCATCATCCGGACCTGCCGCGCGGTGGGTCAGTCGAGCGCCGGTGCCACCCAGGACGACCGGATCAGCTCCCGCTCGGTGGCGGCGAGGTGGGCGGTCGCGGCGAGCCAGGCCCAGGCGTACCGGTCCGGGTCGGGGTCGGTGAGCCGGCCGAACGCGTCCCGGCCACACCGGTCCGACTCCGCCACCAGCGCCGACGCCAGCGCGGCGGCGGTGGTGAGACCGGCCCGGCGCAGCGGCCCCGCCAGCGACGCGGCGTCGTCGCGGGCCGCCTCGGCGACCGCCCGGCGGCCACCGGAGACGGCCAGCTCCACCAGTCGACGGACCCGCCACAGCGGGGACTCTGCGATCACGTCGACGACCGGCACCGGTGCGGTCGTACCGGCCTGCGCGCGGGGCGGCAGGTGACCGCCCTGGATCTGGTCGTAGCCCAGGTCCGCCCGACCGTGCCACTGCTCCGGCAGCCGCAGGGTCACGGTGGCGCCGGGCACCGAACCGACCATGAGCGGGCGCAGCGTGCCGGCCCGGGCGGAGTCCAGCCGGCCGACCACCCGGATCCACAGCCCCGGCCGGGAGGCCAGCCGCCGCAGGTTGGCCACGTGGGCCAGCACGGGGTGCGGGTCGGCCGGCACCAACCGGATCACCGGCCCGTCGGGCACCGGCGCCCGGTCCGCCCCCGTGCCGGGGGCCAGCTCGCGGGCCAACAACTGGTCGCCGACCGCACCGACCACGACCAGATCAGCGCCGAGCAGGGCGGCCCCGGCCCGGCCCGGGTCGGCCGGGTCGTCGGTGGCGAGCTGCCCGGTCACCACCTCGGCCAGCGGACGGGCGAACAGCTCCGCCAGCGCACCGGTGGACCAGTCGGGCCCGCTGAGCGGGGCGGCGCGGACCCCCGCGCCGGCACCGAGCCGGCCGTCCGGGGACACCGTGGTGCCGGTGATCCGCAGGCCGCCCCGGGCCAGCACCGCGTGGTCGACCGCGACCGCGCCCATCTCGGTGACCGCGTGGGCGCAGTCCCTGGCGCGGCCCGGGCCGCCCGGCTTCACGTCCCCGAACGAGAGCCGGCGGCCATCGGCGGCGACCAGGTGGGTGACCACGCCGGCGTACCCGGTCGCGCTGATCACCGGCTCCCGGCAGATGCCGTACACCTCCAACGTGCCGTCCGGCTGGTAGGCCCGACGGAGCACGCCGACCAGCGCCGGGTCGGGATCGCCGGCGGCCAGCCGGCCGGCCACGTACAGCAGGTCGTGCAGCACCTCGACCAGGTCGGCGAGCCGGTGACCGGTCTGCCGGGACCGGTGCGCGCGCAGGCCGCGTACCAGGCGCAGCGCGGCGCTCTCGGCCCTCGGCAGGCCGGCCAGCCGGGCGCTGTGCGCGGCCCGCAGCAGATCGGCCTGCGGGACCGCTCCGGCGGCCGGGACACCGGAGGCGAGCACCGTGGCGGCGGCCCGCCACAGCGCGCCGGCGGCGGCCCGCTGCGCCTTCGTCGGCCCGCGTCCGGTGCCGGCGGCGGTCGGACCGGTCGCGCCCGTTCGCCCGGTCCTCCTGGCCCGTCCGGTGGGCGGGCCGGCGGCGTCCTGCGGGGCGGGTGGCCCGGCGGGCGCCGGATCGGGGTGGCAGGCCGGGTCGGCGACCGGGCAGGCCACCAGGACCGCCGCCCGGTGCAGGCAGCGGGGTGCCAGCAGGCAACCGCAGCGGACCTGGTCCGGGCCGGTGACCACGCCGGTCGGTCCGGCCCGCAGCACGACCACGGCCTCCGGGCCACAGTCGACCGACACGCCACCGTCGACCCTGCCGACCGGCACCGCGGCCAGCCGTTCGACGGTGGCGTCCAGCCGCCGGCGCAGCCGGGACGGCAGGGCCGCCACCGCAGCGGCGGCGACCGCCGGCGACACCGGCGGCAACCGGTCGGCGGCCACGACGGTCGGGGTACGGTTCGTCAACGTGATCCTCCGCGGACACGGTCGCCCACCCAGCGGGCGAGTTCGAGCGGGCTGAGAGCGGCGACCGGCATCCCGGCCGCGACGAGCTGCTCGGCGACCGGAACCGAGTAGCACGGCACCCCCCGGTCGTTGAGCGCGGCGCAGCCCAGCAGGTGCACGCCGGCCGACGCCAGGGTGCGGACCTCGCCGAGCAACCCGGCCAGCGGGTAGCCCTCCTCGAAGTCGCTGACCACGGCGACGATGGTGCGGCTCGGCACGGTCACCAGCGAGCGGGCGTGGGCCAGCCCGGCGGCGATGTGCGTGCCGCCGCCGACGCGTACCTCCAGCAGCAGCGACAGCGGGTCGTCGACCCGGTCGGTCAGGTCGACCACCTCGGTGGAGAAGGCGAGGAAGTGGGTGGACAGGGTGGGCACCCCGGCCAGCACGGCGGCGGTCAGCGCCGACCACACCACCGACGCCTCCATCGAGCCGGACACGTCGACCACCAGCACCAGCCGCCAGTCGGCCTCCCGACGGGTGCGGGTGTGGAAGACCGGGCGTTGCGGTACGACCACCGTCCGGCCGTCGCCGAGCCGCCGGGTGTGCGCCAGGTTCGCCCGCAGCGTACGGGCGAGGTTGATCCGACCGCCGGGGCGGCGGGTCGGGCGCGGGCTGGTCAACCCGGTCAACGCCGGCCGCACCTGGGTGGCCAACCGCGCGGTCAGCTCCTCGACCAGCCGCCGGACCAGGGGCCGCAGCCCGGCCAGTTTCGCCTCGGGCAGGCCACCGGCCAGCGACAGCACCGAGGTCAGCAACTCCACCGAAGGGCGTACCGCGGCCGGGTCGAGTTCGCTGAGCACGTCGGTCCGGCCGCTCTCGGCGGCGCGGGCGATGACCTCCTCGCGAACCGTCGTGCCGAACAGCGCCTCCAGTTCGTCGGCCCACTCGCGGGCGGTCGGGAAGGCGGCCTCCTGTCCCCCGCCGGCCGCGTGGCCGAGGTCGATGCCGCCCTCGCCGCGCCCCGCCCCGTACAGCTCGTCCAGGACGCGGGCGTAGCGGCGGGCGTCGGCCGGCAGCCGGTCGGGTTGGCGGCCGAGCAGCAGCCGCCACCGGTCCGCCGGGGCGAGCCCGGTGCCCGCCGGGGCCGCCCGGTTCGCGCCGCCGGTGGGGGCGCCGGCGGCGTCGGCGGGTGGGTCCGGGATCGGTATGTCGCGGGCCAGCAGGGCGGCCCGACCGGCCGCGTCGGCGGCGGCCCACCGGGCCAGCAGCTCGGGCGGGGCGGACAGGGCCAGGTCGAGCCGGTCGCCCAGCCGTTCGGCGACGGTGTGCAGCAGCCGCTCCCGGGCCGCCGGGGTGAGCACGTCGAACCCGCCCCGCAGCGCCGGCAACCGGTCCAGGAACTCGGGATCGGTGAGCCGTTCGACCCGCTCCAGCAGCGGGTCCAGGGCGGCGGGCGCGGACTGCAACAGCGGGTGCGCGGCGGTGAGCAGACCGCCGAGCAGCCGGTGCAGGTGCCGTCGGGCGTCCGGCCCGGTGGCCGCGTCGATCCAGCCGGCCACCCGAGTGCCCAGGCTGGCCAGGTCGGTCAGGTCGAGCAGCACCCGGGCGGCGAGGGCCGCGCCCTGCATCAGCGCCGAACCGGACCTGGTCAGGTCGTCGAGGGCGGTGTCCAGGCGCAGGCCGATCCGGTCCTGTCCGGCCCGGACGGCGAGGTCGACCAGGGCGGCGGCGTCGTCCGTGGCGTCGCTGCCAGCCAGGCCGGGCAGCCCACGGACCGCCGCGTCCAGCAGTACGACGGCCAGCTCGGCCGCCCGGTCGCGGCTGGCCGCCGTGGTGCCCGGCAGGTGTTCCCGGCGCAGCGCCTCCAGCAGGTCCAGTGCGGCCAGCAGCTCGGGCAGCGTGCCGCTGCCGGGCAGCACGGCGGCGGCCAGTTCGAGCCGATCGGTGACCAGCTCGGACAGGTCACACCGGGCGGCGTCGCGGAGCCCGGTGAGTAGCTGCGCGACGGTGGGCCCGCCGTCGGCGGCCTCGCGGCGGAACCGCTCCCGCAGCGTGCCGGCCGCGGCCAGCGCCGCGGTCACCCCGCGAACGCCGACCAGGTCCAGGCGGGCCGCCACGGACGGGGTCCAGGCCAACTGCCAGCGGGTGGTCAGGGCGGCACCGTCGCCGGTACCGGCCACCGCGACCGGTTCGCCGTACCCGACGCCGCTGACGTGCAGGCGGTGCAGCAGGACCTCGCGCCGCCCGTCCAGGTCGGTGCGCAGCGGGTCCAGCCGGACCTCGCGGGCCTTCGGGCTGTCCGGATTGGGCAGGCGCAGCGCGGCCAGCGCCGCCTCGACCGCCGGGCCGAGCCCGGACCGGGGCGTACCGGGGGCGGTCCGGCCCCGGTCGGCACCGACCAGCACGGTCTCCAGCGCGCGGGCCAGCGCGCGGCCCCGGCCGAGCAGTTCACCCTGGCCGAGCACGGTGGTGACCGCCTCCAGCACCTCACCCCGGCCGGGTGCGGGCAGGCCGCGCAGCCGGGCCAGGTCGTCGGCCAGCCGGACCGCTTCGGTGGCCTCGCCGGTGCCGGCGGTGTGCCCGGCCGCCCGTAGTTCCCGGCACACGTCGGTGACCGCCCGGGCGGCGGCGGCCCGGATCCGGTCCGGGTCACCGGCGGCGGCGAGGACGGCCTGCTGCCAGCGCGGGTCACGTATCCCGGCCGGGTAGCCGGACCGGGAGTCGAGCAGGTCGAACGCGTAGGGCACCAGGGAGGTGGCGACGCTACCCGCGACCGGTCCGGACGGCCGGTCGGGGACGCCGCCGGTCGGCCGGGACGGGCCGGCAGCGGGGCCGGCAGGACCGACGGCGCCGGGTGACCCGGCGACGAGCAGGGCCGGGGCGTGGAAGGCGCCGACGACGGCGGCGACCCGCCGGCCGTCCGCGCCCGCGTCGGTCAGCACCCGGCGCATGTGCTCCTCGCGGGCCAGGTCCCGGGCCGGTACGCCGTCGCCGCTGGCACTGTCGGCACGTAGCGCCCAGCCCACCCCGAGGGCGGCCCGGCGGACCGCCTCCGGCGGGCAGCCCGGGGCGCGTACCTCGACCACCCGGTCCCACAGGTCGTCGCCGTCTCGGCCGGTGCCGCTGGCGCCGAGCCCGGCGGCGTAGCTCGACCGGCGGGCTCCGGGCACCGGGGCGTCCGGGTCGGCGTCGCCGCCAGTGGTCGGGTCCGCGCCGGTGGCCGCCTCGGTCGCGGTCCAGCCGGGATCGGCCAGCGGCAGGTCGCAGCAGACCACCTCGACGCCGCGCTGCCGGGCCCAGCGGATCGCCGCGAGTTCCGGGGAGAAGTCGGCGAACGGGTAGAAGCCCATCGGTCCGTCCGCGCCGTGGCTGCCGACCACGGCCAGCGGGGCCCGGGCGGCCGGGTCGGACAGGTACGGCAGCCAGTGGTGGAAGTCCGCCGGCAGCTCGACGGCGACCACCTCGGCCCCGGCGGCGTCCAGCAGCGCGGGGACCACCGACGCCAGGGCGGGGCTGTGGTGGCGTACCCCGATCAGGTACGGCCGGGCCGACCCGGCGAGCGCGTCGACCACGGCGCGCGGGTCGGCGGCCGGCGGGTCGACCGCGGCGGGTGCGGCGGCCGGACCGGCGACTACGCGGGACGGCGGCGTCACCGCAGGCTCGCCCGCAGGTCCCAGAGCCGGCGCCACATCGCCGAGCCGTCCTCGGCGCGACGGCGAACCGGGCCGTCCCAGTAGCCGAGCAGCCGCGCGTGGTCGTTCTCGTCGTCCTTGCGGACCACACCGAGCAGGTGCCCGGGGACCAGGTCGAGTGGGTCGCCGCCGGGCAGGTACGCGGCGGCCAGCCCGAGCGACGCCGCCACCTGCACCGCCTCGGCGGTGGACATCACGGTGCCGGGCCGCTCCACGTCCCAGCCCTCGCCCGACCGGCCGGTCCGCAGGTCCCGGAACACGGTTACCAGGGCGTCCAGCACCGCGTCGTCGACCGTGTACGGCGCTCCGGCGCGCTGGACGGCGGCGGTGGCCTGTCGGCGGACCAGGTCGGTCTCGGTGCCCGCGTCCGCGATCGGGTGGACCGTCTCGAAGTTGAACCGGCGCTTGAGGGCCGAGGACATCTCCGACACGCCCCGGTCCCGCAGGTTGGCGGTGGCGATCACGGTGAACCCGGGCGTCGCGCGGATCAGGCCGTCCTCGGTGCCAGCCAGCTCCGGCACGTTCATCCGCCGGTCGGACAGGATGGACACCAGGGCGTCCTGCACCTCGGGCAGGCAGCGGGTGACCTCCTCGATCCGGGCCACCCGGCCGGTCCGCATCGCGGTCAGCACCGGCGAGGCGACCAATGCCTGGGGGGTGGGGCCCTGGGCGAGCAGCAGCGCGTAGTTCCAGCCGTACCGGAAGGCGTCCTCGGTGGTGCCGGCGGTGCCCTGCACGGTCAGCGCGCTGGTGCCGCAGACGGCGGCGGCCAGCAACTCGGAGAGCATCGACTTGGCCGTGCCGGGCTCACCGACCAGCAGCAGGCCCCGCTCGCCGGCCAGGGTGACCACGCACCGCTCGACCAGGCTCCGTTCCCCGACGAACTTCGCGGCGATGGTCATGCTGGCCGGCAGGTCGACGCCGCCCGGACCGGTGCGCCGGTCGGCCGGCAGCGACAGCGCCTCGCCGTCGCTGCCCTGGATGAAGGTGACCACGGCGCGCGGGGTCAGTGCCCAGCCCGGCGGCCGGGCCCCGTCGTCGTGGGCGGCCAGGAAGGTCAGCTCGGCGGCGTACCGCTGTTCGGCGCAGAGCACCTGGGCGGCGGTGCTCTGCGGCGCCACGGTGGGGCGGACGTGTTCCGTCACGGTCACGGGGTTCCTCGATCTCTCACTGGTGTCGGACGTGCGGGCGGGTCGGTGATGGGCCGGGCCGACCGCCGCAGGGATCAGCGC
>NZ_SMKJ01000121.1:0-18296 GCF_004348615.1 Micromonospora sp. KC207 | reverse complement strand
CCCTGCCACCCGCCCTGCCACCCGCCTCCGACGACACCTGGGCAGCGTTGGGTGTTCGACTAGTTGCCCTGAGCGACCGATCCTGTTGATAATTGACCGACATCGATTAATGATCATCTGTGCACAGGGAAGGGAAGGCATGGCAACGCAGACGGGCCGGCGGCTGAGCCGCTGGTCGAGGTGGCTGGTGGCGGCGCTCCTGGTGGCGACCGTCGGGGGCGGAGCGGGGTTCGCCGCGCCCGCGGCCGGTAGCGGGCTTGGCCCTGCGGTTGAGCAGTGGCGGCAGCTCGCCGCCGGCGACAGCTACAACTGTGCGGTCCGGGCCGATGCCAGCCTGTGGTGCTGGGGCGCCAACGGGCAGGGGCAGCTCGGCAACGATGCGCCGACCTTCGACCCCCAGGCCGCACCGGTGCAGGTGGAGCCCGGTTCGCAGTGGCGCAGCGTGCGCCCTGGAAAGGGCACGCACACCTGCGGCATCCGCACCGACGGCAGCCTCTGGTGCTGGGGAAGCAACTGGGCGGGGCAGGTGGGTGACGGCACGCAGACCAGCCGGTACGCGCCGGTTGCTGTAGGCGTCGGTTTCTCGTGGCTCGTCATGGCGACCGGCAACAGCCACACCTGTGCGATCCGCGACGACGCCACCCTGTGGTGCTGGGGGCAGAACCACGTCGGGCAGCTCGGGGACGGCACGCAGACCGACCGGTTGACCCCGGTGCAGATCGGCGTGGGGGAGTCGTGGGTGGAAGTCTCGGCGGGCTGGGGGCACACCTGCGCGCGGCGGGTCGACGCCACCATGTGGTGCTGGGGTCTGGGGGCACGGGTCGGGGACGGCACCAATGCGCAACGCCTGAGCCCGGTCCAGATCGGCGCGGGTTTCGGCTGGACTCAGGTGACGACCGGGTACGACCACACCTGCGCCATCCGCGCCGACGCGACCCTGTGGTGCTGGGGCTACCCCGGCTCCGCGTTGGGTGACGGCACGGGCGAGTCGCGGTTGAGCCCCGTCCAGGTGGCTGGCGGTGGGGCCTGGGCCACGGTGGAGCCGGGTTACTGGCACACCTGTGGGCTGCGCACCGACGCCTCCCTGTGGTGCTGGGGCGCCAACATTCGGGGTGAGGTCGGCGACGGCACCTACTCGTCCCAGCTCAGCCCGGTGCCGGTCGCCGCCGACCAGACCTGGGCGCAGCTGGGCGGCGGGCTGGACCACAACTGTGCCGTGCGCTCCGACTCGACGGTCTGGTGCTGGGGCAGCAACGACGGGGGCGCGATCGGTCAGCGGCCCCGGGTGGGCGAGCGGAACGTCCCGACCCGGGCACTTCTGCTGTGACGGCCGGTTGAGCAACGCGCCGGTCCGGGCCCGCCCGGGCCGGCGCCAGCCCGTCACGCGGGGCGCTCGGCCCCGCGTGACACCATGAGCAGGTGAGTGGTGCTGCCCAGGCGGGATACGCCCCGCCGACCGGTCCCGGCGGAGGACGAGAGCCGACGCCGCCGGGCCGCCGGTCCCGTTGGCTACTCGTGGCGACCGTGGCCTGGGCGGTGCTGCTCGGCGTACTCACCTGGGTGTCGGTCCGCGACGACGGGCCGACCGTCCGCGAGCAGCGCAGCCTGGCCCAGGCCGGCCCGGTGGTCGACCGCGCGGTGGGTGAGCTGGTCGCGGCGGCCGGCGGCCGGCCCGTCGCGCTCACGCCGGCCCGGACCGGGGCGGACTGCCGGGTGACCCCCCTGCTCGACGGCGCGACGCTGGAGCGCGGCGTGGAGATCCTCGACCCCGCCGCCGACCCGCGCGCGGTGCTCACCGAGATCGCCGATCGGCTGCCGGAGGGCTGGCAGGCCGGCGTCCGGGTGACGGGCGACGGCCCCCGGCTGCGGGCCGACGCGGGGGAGTTCGTGCTGGTGGAGGGCCGCCCGGCCAGCGACGGCCGGCTCCGGTTGATCGTCCGCACCGGGTGCCGCCCGATCGGCGGCGGCTACCGTGCCCCGGTGGCCCAGGCCGGCCCGGAGGCGGGCGCGCTCGCCGTCGCCCTGCGGGCGCTGGCCGCCCCGGCCGGGTCGCCCCCCGAGCTGCTCGCCGCGCCCTGCCCAGGTGGCGACCGGCAGGCCCGCACCGCCCGGGTCACCCTCGACCCCGCCCCGGCGACGCCGGCCGCCGCGCTCGCCCCGGCCGCCGGCGGCACCGTCCTGTTCGACACTCCCGAGGGGTACGCCTACCGTTCCGGCGGCGTCACGGTGGCCCTGAGCGGCGGCGACCTCACCGCCACCACGCCCTGCCCCTGAGCCCCAGCGCACCGCCCGCGAAGGTCAGCGGCGGGCACGGGCGGGCGGCGGCACGGGTCAGCGGCGGCGGACCGGATCGCCGGCGGTGCGGCTGCGGCCCAGCGCGTCGACCAGCCCCCACCGGCCGGGGATGTCGAGCAACTCCACCTGGCCCATGCCCTCCGGCACCGCCGGATCGATGATCAGATGCTCGCCCTGCGGCTCCATGCCGAGCATCACCCGCAGCAGCAGCAGCGGAGTGCCGGCCGACCATGCCTGCGGGCTGCACGCCGTCGGGTACTCCACCGCGTAGTCGGTGAGGCCCCGCTCGTAGCCAGCGAACGCCTCCGGCAGCCGCCCGCCGAAGTGCCGGGACGCGGACAGGATGCCCTCGCAGATCCGGCCGGCCTCCTCGCGGAACCCGTACCGCCACAAGCCCCAGGCGATGAACGAGTTGTCGAACGGCCAGACCGTGCCGACGTGGTAGCCGATCGGGTTGTAGCGGCCCTGGTCGTCGGCGAGGGTACGCACCCCCCAGCCGGAGAACAGCCGCGGCCCGAGCAGGTGCGCGGCGACCGGGCCGGCCTTGTTCTCGTCGACGATCCCGCTCCACAGCAGGTGACCGATGTTGGAGGAGAGGGCGTCGACGGGGCGCCCGTCCGGGTCCAGCGCCAGCGCGTAGAACTCCCGGTCGGGCAGCCAGAAGTCCCGATTGAACCGCTCCTTCAGCTCCGCCGCCTCCCGCTCCAGCCGCTCGGCGTACGCGGGATCGTTCCAGACGGTGCGGGCCAGCCGCGCCCCGCGCATCTTCGCGTCGTATGCGTACCCCTGGGTTTCGCAGGTGGCCCGGGGGAAGCCCGGCAGCCGGCCGTCGGAGTAGGAGATCGCGTCCCAGGAGTCCTTCCAGCACTGGTTGCCCAACCCCGTCTCCGGGTTACGGGTCTGGTACCAGACGTACCCCGTGCCCAGCAGGTCGCCGTACGTGTCGATCCAGTCCAGTGCCCCCCGGGCCGGTGCCTCCAACCGCCGGACCAGCGCGACGTCGCCGGTCCACCGCTCGTACTCGTCGAGCAGGATCACGAACAGCGGGGTTGAGTCGACGGAACCGTAGTAAGGCGAGTGCGGCTGCTCCTCGAAGCCGGCCGTCTCGCCGTACCGCAGTTCGTGCAGGATCTTGCCGGGCTCCTCGTCGCGGAAGTCGTCGACCCGGAACCCCTGAAGGCCGGCCAGCATGGTGATCGTCGGCGGCACCAGGTCCGGCAGGAACGGCAGCACCTGGAGCGAGGTGAAGATGCTGTCCCGCCCGAACAGGGTCATGAACCAGGGCAGCCCGGCGGCCATCAGCCGCACCCCGAGGGCGATCGACTCGTAGCGCAGGGCAGCGAGGTCGTTCAGGCTCCGCAGGTACGCCCCGGCCAGCGGCTCGCAGTCGCAGCCGAGCTTCGGCGCCCGCTCCACGACCTCGTCGTGCTCGGCGTTGATCTCGGCGATCGAGCGGCTCGCGCCCAGCGGCAGGTTGGCCCGGATGTTCTCCCCACGGGCCCCGTAGATCACCGTGTCCACGTCGAGCTGGCTGATCCACTCCCCGTGCGGGTCGATCCGGACGTGGAAGGTCATGCCCGTCGGGTCGATGGTCGCCTCGGCGTCGGTTCTCACCACCGTCTCCCGGTGGAAACCCTCGCGGCGGTACGTGAACCGCAGCTCGTTCTCCCCGGGGGCGGTGATGGCCCGGCCCTGCTTGCGCCGGGACTGCTTGATCTCGAACACGTCGGCGAAGTCGGCTCCCATGTCGATCCGGACGACGAACTCGACCTTCCTGCCGGAGTGGTTGAGCACGGTCAGCTCCTCGGTGAAGCTGCCGCCGATGGACCGGCTGCGGATCACCGACGCCTTGGCGTCCAGGTAGTGCGTCGGCGGGCCGGGCACCAGGAAGAACCGGGTGCGGTTCGAGAACGCGTCGTCGACGGAGAGCGGATGCAGCCGCTGCCCGTCGACGGTCAGCACCCAGGTGGACAGGAACCGAGTGTCGAAGGAGAACAGCCCGGTGGGAAAGTCCTGCGACCGTTCGATGTCCCCTCGCCGGTCGCTGACCAGGAACGTGTTGCCGTCGAGGATGCTGACCTGTTCCTTCACGCCGGCCGCCCGGTCTGCTCCCGGGCCACCGTCCGGGGGTCCCGGGTGCCCGGTCGGGTGGGGAAGAACCGCCGGAAGGCGAGGAAGAGCACCACGTCGCCGGTGAGGGTGCTCTCGTTGCGCAGCATCGACGCCACGCCGTGCGCCCGGCCGGTGACGAGCCGGTCGAACAGGTCGATGCTGCCCTGCCAGTAGGCGTCCGCCGGCCCCGTCTCCCGGGTGACCCGGGCGGTGCCGGGCGCCAACTCGACCCGCCAGTGCTCGCAGTGGTCGCCCGTGGTGAGCCGGAGCTGGAGCGTGCCGCGCACGGGGGAACGCAGGACTGCGGGGGCGCGCGCCGGCAGCGTCGCGAAGAACCGCTCCGTCGTCTCGGTCACAGGGCAGATCGTAGGCGGGGGGAGGACGAACCGGGTGGTTATCGGCACTCAGTAGACGAGTGCCCGCGCCCCCTCGGCCATCGCCTCCTCGACGAAGACCGCCGCCCCGGCGATCCGTACCCCCGGCAGCACGTCGCCGGGGCCGATGTCCCGCCGGGCCGCGCACTGGGTGCAGGCGGTGACCCGGCCGGTGGTCAGGATCACGTGCAGCAGCTCGCCCAGCGGCGCGGAGTGCGGCAGCTCGAACTCCTGCGCCCGGCCCGGCAACGCGAACCAGGTCGACTCCCCGGTTAGCCAGAGCGAGACGTCCACCCCGGCGGCGGCTGCCGTGGCGGCGACGGTGAAGGCTTGGGCGCACCGTTCCGGGGCGTCGGCCCCGGCGGTCGCCTTGACGACGAGAGAGCGGGCCATGGGGCCCAGCATAGGATGGCCGGGATGGTTACCGAGATCGGGTTCGTCAGCCTGCTGGTCGCCGGCCTGGGCGCGCTTGCGGGTGGCCTGGTCTACCTTGCCGTACGCATGTCGAGAGGACGTTGGTGAGCGCGAGGAGTGAGCCGGGTCTGCGAGCCCCGCAGTCGCGAACGAGGATGGCTTGGTGAGCGCGAGGAGTGAGCCGGGTCTGCGAGCCCCGCAGTCGCGAACGGAGATGGCCCGGTGAGCGAGAACCCCCTGCAGCCGCCGTGGCTGAACGCGCCCCCGGTCGACCCGTACCCGTACGAGGAGAGCCACGACCTGCGCGTCGGCCCGAAGCTGCACCCGACGCTGGACGGCCTGCTGCCCTACGTCGGGGTGTGGCGCGGCCGAGGCCGGGGCGGTTACCCGACGATCGAGGACTTCGACTTCGCCCAGGAGATCCGGATCAGCCACGACGGCCGGCCGTTCCTGCACTACGAGTCGCGGGCGTGGATTCTGGACGAGCAGAGCCGGCCGGTGCGTCCCGGCGGCCGTGAAGTGGGCTGGTGGCGTCCGGTGCTCGACGGCAACGGCCGGGCCACCGACGGGTTGGAGGCCCTGATGTCCGTGCCGACGGGCGTGATGGAGCTGCACATCGGCAGGCGCAAGGGCACCCAGGTGGAGTTCGTCACCGACGCCGTGGTGCGTACCGCCACGGCCAAGGAGGTCACCGCCGGTCACCGCCTCTTCGGCATCGTCGAGGGCGCCCTTCTGTACGCGCAGGACATGGCCGCCGTGGGCCACTCCCTGACCCCCCACCTGTCGGCCCGCCTCCTGCGCGTCGCCGGCTGACCCTGCCCCGCTCCCGCCCCGGTCAGCGGGGGTGGGCGAGGAGGGCCTGTGCCGCATCGGTGTGCGCCGAGTGCGCGAGGCGGGCACCGTCCAGGGTGTGCACGGGGGCCAGGCCCCGCAGGGACGAGGTGAACCAGACCCCGTCCGCGGCGCGCAGTTCGACCGGGGTGACCATGCGCTCCTCGGCGGTCAGGCCCAGGTCGGTGGCGTGGTCCAGCAGCCAGGCGGCGGTCACCCCGGGCAGGATGCCGGTGGTGGCCGGCACCGTGCACACGGTGTGCCCGGCCAGCCAGACGACGTTCGCGGTCGGCCCCTCCAGGGCGTAGCCGTCGGTGGAGACCCAGAGCACGTCGTCCACGCCGTGTTCGGCGGCCCAGCGGCGGGCGGCGGTGCTCACCGCGTACGACGTCGACTTGACGCCGACCGGTAGCCAGCCCAGGGCGGGGCGGGCGGTGGCGGCCACGCCCAGCGGCAGGGTCGCCACGGCGATCCCGGTCCGCCGGGCCCGGCGCGCGGCAGCCGGCACCTCGGCGAGCGTGGCGTACACCGACGGCGAGCCGCTGCCTTCCGGCCCCCGCGTGCAGACCAGCCGCAGCGCGCCCTCCGCCTCGACCGGCCAGCCCGCGCAAACCGTCGCCAGCAGATCGACCAGCACCCCGACCGGCGGCAGCGGCAGGCCGATCCGGGCGGCCCCCCGGGCCAGCCGGGCCAGGTGCTCGTCGCGCAGCCAGGGCAGCCCGCCGCGCACGTGCATGGTCTCGAAGAGCCCGTCGCCCTGGACGGTGCCCAGGTCGTCGCCGCGCAGCACCGGTTCGCCGGCCGGCACGACGCCCCGCCCCAGTACCGCGACCCTCGCGTTCGCCACGACCGGTGAGCCTAGCCGCGTACCCCGTCGCGGTCGGCGCGTCGCGGCGGCCGAACTATGATCGGACGGTGTCCGAGTCATCCCTCGCGGAAGTGCTCCGCGCCCGTGGGCTGCGGCTGACGGCCCAGCGGCAGCTGCTCCTTCAGGCGGTGCTGGATCTCGGGCACGCCACGCCGGAGCAGGTGCACACCGCTGTCCGTGAGGTCGCCGCCGGTGTCAACATCACCACCATCTACCGGACGCTGGAGCTGCTGGAACGCCTCGGCCTGGTGACCCACACCCACCTGTCGCACGGCTCGCCCACCTACCACGCGGCCGGCGAGCACCAGCACGTCCACCTGGTCTGCCGGGAGTGCGGCGCGATCGACGAGATCGAACCGGAGCTGCTCCGGCCGCTGGACGACCGGCTGGTCGCCGAGCGCGGGTTCCGGGTGGACATCGGGCACGTGGCACTCTTCGGCGTGTGCGGCGGCTGTGCGGACGGCGGCGCACCGGGCCGGGGCGGAGCGGGGAAGTGAGCCAGGGCGAGGACGGGGGAGCGGAAATGATCGACATCGCGGGCGCGGTGGCCACCGAGGCCATCGACGAGGAGACCCGGGACCAGCCGGAGCCCGCGCACCGGGCGGCCGGCGTGCGGTCCGTCGCGGCCCACTACGGCGACCCACTGCGGGAGCAGCGCGTCCTCGACACCGCCGTCGGCCTGGTCGACCGGTCGCACCGGGGCATCGTCGCCGTGCCCGGCGAGGAGCGGATCGGCTGGCTGCACACCCTCACCACCCAGCACCTGGCCGCGCTGACCGCCGGCGAGGGCACCGAGCTGCTGGTGCTCTCCCCGCACGGGCACGTGGAGCAGCACGCCATGGTCGCCGAGGACGGCGACACCACCTGGCTGGACACCGAGCCCGGCGCCACCGGGGGCCTGCTGACGTACCTGGAGAAGATGCGGTTCTTCAGCAAGGTCGAGCCCCGTGACGCCACCGCCGAGCACGCCCTGCTCTCGCTGGTCGGCCCGGAAGCGACCGGGGCGCTTGCCACGCTGGGCGTGACCGGGCTGGCCGCGCCCGACGCCGTCGCGGTGCCCGGCCCGAAGTTCCGCGCCGGCGAGCTGCCGCCCCGGCCCACCGTCCGGTACGCCGTCGCGCCGCTGCCCGGTGGCGGCTGGGCCCGCCGGGGCCCGCTCGGAGTGGACCTGCTGGTGCCCCGCCCCGCCATGGGCCGGGTCGTCGCCGAGCTGCGCGGGGCCGGGGTGCCGGCGGTGGGGCTGTGGGCATACGAGGCGATCCGGGTGGCCGCCCGGCGGGCCCGGGTCGGGGTGGACACCGACCACCGGACCATCCCGGCCGAGGTGGACCTGATCGCCCCAGCGGTGCACCTGGACAAGGGCTGCTACCGGGGCCAGGAGACGGTGGCTCGGGTGCACAACATGGGGCGCCCGCCGCGTCGCCTCGTACTGCTGCACCTGGACGGGGTGACCAGCGACCAGCCGCCGGCCGCCGGCACGCCGGTGACCCTCGACGGCCGGGCGGTCGGCTTCGTCGGCACGGCGGTGCTGCACCACGAGCTGGGCCAGATCGCCCTGGCGGTGGTCAAGCGCAACGTCCCCGACGACGCCCGCCTCCTGATCGCCGACACGGCCGCCGCCATCGACCTGGGGTAAGGAAGGGCCCCCTCTCAACGCTTCCGGTATAGGAAGGGCCCCCTGCTAACGCCGCCGGCACGCCACCAGCGCGCGACCGGCAGTCGGCCGGCACGAGGTCAGGTGGTTCGGTGCCGACCGGCTGCCGGACGGTCGCGTCCGCTGCGGGAGCGCGCGCCGTCGACCGCGCCGAGCGGGGCGTCTAGGATCGCCGGCATGACGACAGGGACGTTGATCACGGTTGCCCCCACCGGCGCGGAGTCGGCAAAGGCGGAGGTCCCGGCGCTGCCGGTGACCCTCGACGAGCTGCTGCTGACCGCCAAGGAGTGCGAGGCGCTCGGTGCCGCCGTTATCCACGTCCACATCCGCGACGACGAGGCGCGACCCACCCTCGACCAGGGGCGGCTGCGGGAGACGGTGGCGGCGCTGCGCGAGAGCAGCGACCTGATCGTGCAGCTCTCCTCCGGCGGCGCGGTGACCGACCCGGAGGCCGACCGGCTCGCCGTGCTGGACGCCGGACCGGACATGGCGTCCTGCACCATGGGGACGCTCAACTTCGGCGACGACGTCTTCCTCAACCGCTGGGAGTTCATCGTCGACCTGCACACCCGGATGCAGGAACGCGGCATCGTGCCCGAGTACGAGATCTTCGACCTCGGTCACCTGACCGCCCTCGCCCGGCTGCTCGGCAGGTACGGCCTGCCGCACGGCGGGCACGTGCACGTCGACTTCGTGATGGGCGTGCCGGGCGGCATGCCGGGTACCACGCAGGCGCTGGTCGCGGCCCACCAGGCCTTGCGCGATCTGCCGGAGGGCACCACGTTCTCGGCCACCGGCATCGGGCGCAGCACGATCCCGGTGCTGCTGGCCGCGCTGTCGGCCGGCGGCCACCTGCGGGTCGGCATGGAGGACACCGTGACGTACGCGAAGGGTCGGCCGGTCGAGTCGAACATGCAGCTCGTGGCGCGGGCGGTGGGCTTCGCCCAGCTCGCGCAGCGCCCGCCGCTGACCACGACCGAAGCCCGCGCGCTGCTCGGCGTCGCCCCCCGGGCCGGGGCCTGACCTCCGGACGGACGCTGGGGTCGCCGGGCGGGTGCGCTGACCACCCACCGGCGTCCGGCCCGGCCACCGGTAAGTCCCGGCCTGGTCGTCGCCCCTGTCGTGGTGAGCACAACCGGCCTGGTCACCCGCGTTCCGGCCGTCGGCGGCCCGTCGGTACCGTCCACCCGTGAGCAAGACGTACGAGGGTGGCGTGCCGCTGGTCGAGTTGGTCCGCTCCGGGTTCGTGGAGGGGCTGCACCGTGGCTCGGTGGTGGTGCTCGACGCGGCCGGCGCGGTGGTGGCCGGCGCCGGGGACGGCACGTCGCCGATCTTCCCCCGCTCGGCGAGCAAGCCGATGCAGGCAGTCGGCATGCTCCGCGCCGGGCTGCCGTTGACCGATCCGGCCGACGTGGCGATCGTGTCGGCCAGTCATGCCGGGGAGGAGTTCCACCTGGCGCGGGTCCGCGCGCTGCTGGCTGGTGCCGGGCTGGACGAGTCCGACCTCGGCTGCCCGCCCGACCTGCCGATGGGCGAGCTGGCCCGGGAGGCGGTGCTGCGCGCTGGCGGTGGACCCACCCGGGGGCGGATGAACTGCTCCGGCAAGCACGCCGGCATGCTGCTGACCTGCCTGGCCACCGGCTGGCCCCGTGTCGGGTACTGGCAGCCGGAGCACCCGTTGCAACGGGTGCTGCGGGCGGCCGTGGAGGAGTGCACCGGGGAGCCGGTGGCAGCGGTCGGGGTCGACGGCTGTGGTGCGCCGGTGTTGGCCGTGTCGCTGACCGGGCTGGCCCGCGCGTACCTGCGGCTGGTCGCCGCCGGGCCGGGCTCGCCCGAGCGGACCGTCGCGGACGCCATGCGGGCGTACCCGGAGCTGGTCGGCGGCACCTGGGCCGAGGACAGCCGGCTGATGCGCGGTCTGCCTGGCGCGATCGCGAAGATCGGCGCGGAGGGGGTGATCGCCGTCGCGCTTCCGGGCGTCGGCGCGGTCGCGCTGAAGATCGACGACGGGGCGCCCCGGGCCCGGATGCCGGTCCTGGTCTCCGCGCTGCGCCGGCTGGGCGTCCGGGCACCCGTTCTCGACGAGTACGCCGAACTGCCGTTGCTGGGCGGCGGGGTGCCGGTCGGGACGGTCCGCCCCGTCTGGTGACGGCGGGGGAGTAGAAAGCAGGGGCCCCTTGTTAACACCCGTCTGTTAACAAGGGGCCCCTGCTTCACGGCAGGAAGGTCAGCAGGGCGGAGTTGACGGCTTCCGGGCGTTCCAGGGGGAGCAGGTGTCCCGCGTCCGGTACGTCCGGCAGCCGCACCGCGCCCGGCACCTCGGCGGCGATCCGGTCGGCGATCCGGCCGACGTCCGGCACGTCGGCCGCCCCGGCGGTCACCAGCACCGGTACGCGCAGCTCGCCGAGCCGCTCGATCGCGGGCGGGTCGAGTTCGGCCCCGTCGACGGCGCTCAGCGCCAGCTCGGCGGCCAGCGCCCGGCGATCCATCTCCTCGGCGAACCGGACCAGCGCCGGGTCGACGTCCTCGGGGCGGCGGCGCGGGCCGACCACCCAGAACCGCACCTCGCCGGCGGCGGTGGCCGCGAGGTCCTCGGGGTCTGTTTCGCCGACCAGGTCGTCCCACAGGTCGTTGGCTTCCTCGGACCACTCGTTGCCGCTGACGGCCGTGCCGAAGAGGGCGAGTGCGCTGACCCGGTCCGGGTACGCCAGGGCGGTGTCGATCGCCACCGCCCCGCCGAAGGAGCATCCGACGAGCGCGGCCCGGGGCAACTCCAGGGCGTCCAGCAGGCCGACCACGTCGTCGTGGTGGGCGAACGGGTCGGTGGGCAGCCCGGAGTCGCCGTAGCCCCGCAAGTCGAGCGCGATCACGCGGTGCCGGGCGGTGAGGGCGGGCACCTGTTCCCGCCACATCCGCCGGTCGGCGATGCCGGCGTGCAGCAGTAGTACGGGCGGTCCGTCCCCCGTGTCGTCGTACGCGAGCTCCGCGCCGTTGATCTCGATCTTCGTCACGACGGGGAAGGTACGGACCGGACGGACGGCGCGCAACAGCGAGGGGGACGCTGCTGACCAGGGCGTGAGACGTTGCTAACTCTGGTTAGCGTTTTGCTTGCATGAGCTAGCGGGGTCGGTTAGCGTGGGGTCATGGCCACTCCCAAGGACCTACCCGACGTCGGCGGGTTCATCCGTGACCTGCGGCGGAACGCGAAGATCTCGCTGCGGCAGCTCGCCGAACAGGCGGGCGTCAGCAATCCGTATCTCAGCCAGATCGAGCGCGGCCTGCGCAAGCCCAGCGCCGAGGTGCTCCAGCAGCTCGCCAGCGCGCTGCGGGTCTCCACCCCGGCGATGTACCTGCGGGCCGGCCTGCTCGACGACAAGGACAGGGAGGGCGTGCTCGCCGCCATCGCGGTCGATCCCGACCTGACGATGGCGCAGAAGCAGTCCCTGAGCCAGATCTACGAGACTTTCCGCCGGGAGAACAGCCGGCTCGCCGAGGCGACGGCCGCCGCCGAGGCCGGCAGCCCGGCCGCCGCCCCGTCCGCGCCGGGCACCGCCCCGGAGGCCCCGGCCACGACCACCCCGGCCGCGACCGGACCCACCACACCGGACGGCACCCCGACCGAGGCGGTCCTGGAGTCGGTCGCCGTCACCGAGGCCGGTCCGGCACCCGCCCCGCCCCCCAGCACGCCCGCGACGAAGGCCGCCGAGAAGGCGACCGAGGAGACCGCCGCCGCGGTCGAGACCGACAAGGCCGCCGCGGCGGTCGAAGAGGAGAAGCGATGACCCAGCCGAAGACCCACCGCATCCCGGCCCCGCTCTACGCCGCCGCCGGAGTCGGCGACCTGGCGCTGGAGCAGCTCCGCAAGCTGCCCACCGTGGTCACCGACCTCAGTGGCAAGGTCGTCGCCGACCTGGGCGGCAAGGCCGTCGTGACCGGCTTCGAGCTGCGCCAGAAGGCCACCGAGACCCTGCGTACGGCGAACCAGACCGCCGCCGAGCTGCGCGGCAAGTCCGTTCCGGCCGAGCTGAACCGGCTGCGCGCGGCCGCCGACCTGAACCGCCTGCGTGAGGCCGCCGACCTGAATCGGCTGCGCGAGACCGCCGACGTCAACCGCCTCCGCGAGGCCGCCGACGTCAACCGGCTGCGCGAGCTGACAGACCTCGACCGGCTGCGCGAGCTGGCCGCCCGGAACGCGGCCGTCGTCGTCGCTGGCGCGCACGCCGCCCAGGAGCGGGCCCTCGCCGCGTACGCCGGTCTGGTCGCCCGTGGCGAGCGCGTGGTCGGGGCGGGTGTGCTGGAGGCCGCCGACGCGATCAACGCCGACATCGCGGCGACCGAGGCCGAGCACATCCCGACCCCGGCCGACGTGGCCGAGGTCGTCGAGGCCAAGCCGGCCGCCGCCCGGGCCACGCGCACCCGCGCGACCAGAGCGACCACCGCGAAGGCCGACGCGAAGGCCGACGCCGCCGGTGGGGCGACCCCGAAGGCCAGCGACACCCCGTCGGCGAAGCTGCCGAAGGCCACCCGGCGGGCCCGTCCGGCCGCCGAGTAGTCGACCCCTTCCGGCCCCGCGCCGCACGGCCCCGGATGCGTCCTGGCGACGGATCCGGGGTCGTCGGCATAAGCTTGCCGGCATGGCCATCGCCGCGCCGATCTTCGCCTTCCAGGTCCAGTACTGGATCACCATGCTGCTGCTGGTGTTCGCCCTCGTCATCGAGGGGGTGGCACTCGTGCACGCGATCACCCAACGCGGCGAGGCCTTCGCCGCCATCGGCACCCTGCCCAAGGGCGGGTGGATCGCCATCCTCGCGGTCTGCCTGGTGCTCACCCTGCTGACCAACAACGTGCTGAACATCTTCGGCCTCATCGGCATCGCCGCGTCCCTGATCTACCTGCTGGACGTCCGGGTCGGGCTGCGCGATCTGCACGACGGCCGGGGGTCGTCCTGGTGAGAGGGTTTCGCTGGCCACCGCCACCCGACGGCGGGCCACGGACCTGGGGCCCCGGCCCGGGCGCCCCGCGCACCGGGCGGCCGGCCCTGCCCGAGCCGGAGACCGAGCTGGTCACCACCCCGCACGGGGTGCGCCTCGAACAGCTCGTCACCGGCGTCGGCGACCCGGTCACCGTGTTCGCGCACGGGCTGGGCAACGGCATCGCCACCACCCGTCCGTTCGGCAGCGGCGTCACCGGCCGCAAGATTTTCTTCCAGTTCCGGGGGCACGGCCGCTCCGAGGCGCCGGCCGGCCCGTGGAGCTACCTCGACCTCGCCCGGGACCTGCGGGCTGTCGCCGACCTCGGCAACGCGACCCGCGCGTTCGGCGCGAGCCTCGGCGCGGGTGCGCTGTGCCGGCTGCTCGTCGAGAGCCCGCAGCGCTTCGACCGGCTGGTCTTCTTCCTCCCGGCGGCGCTCGACCGGCCCCGGGGCCCGGCCGCCCGGGACCGGATCACCGCGCTGCTCGACGCGGTGGAGGACGGGGACGCCTCCGCCGTCGCCGATGTCGTCGCGGCCGAGCTGCCGCCCGCCGTACGCAACACGCCGGCCGGGTGGGCCTACCTGCGGCAGCGGCTCGACCAGCTACTCCGCGACGGCCTCGCGGCGGGCCTCGCCGCCCTGCCCGACCAGGCCCCGCTGGGCAACCGGTCCGGGCTGGCCGCGGTGACCGCCCCGGCCCTGGTGCTCGCCTGTGCGGGCGACGACCTGCACCCGGTCGAGGTCGCCGAGCAGCTCGCGGCCGTCCTGCCCCGGGCCACCCTGCACGTGTACGACCGCCCGGGCGTGCTCTGGTCGGAACGTGCCGACCTGCGGGCGCGGATTTCGGGGTTCCTCAACGGGTGAGGTCGGCCGTGGTGGTGGTCACACCCCACGGGCGGACGGGCTGAGCCCTACCGACGGCAGGTGGGCGGCCCGTACGTCGAGCAGCCAGCGTTCGACCGTCACCGAGTCGGGCCGTTCCGGCAGCGGGGTACGCGCGGCGTCGAAGTCTCGTTCCGCCTTGGTGAGCAGGGCTTGCGCCTCCGCCAGATCCCCGTCGCCCACCCGCTGACCGAATGCCCGGAACCGCTCCGGGTCGGCCAGCCGGATCTCCAGGACGCCGGTGGCGTACAGCAGTCGACCCTGGTGCAGCAGCCGGGCCAGGTGCCGGGCGTGCTTCGCGGTCCGCCGCCGGGTGTCGGCCGAGAACGTCCCATCGCCCCGAGAGGCGAGCTTGCGGAACTGCTGCGCGGCGTACCCGAGGTAGGCGGCGCGGACCCGGGGCGCGCTGAGGAACGCCGACCGGATGCCGATGAGCCGGTCGCCCAGTTCGGTGCGGGTCTCGTAGCAGTCGTCGGGCAGCCACATCAGCTCGGTGGCGGTCGGGTTGCCGCTCAGCGCCAGCCTGGCGTACTTGCCGGCCTCGTGCAGGGTGACGTCCGGGTCGGTGGTGACCACCGACTCGCGGGGCGGGTGCAGGCCGTGGAAGGCGACCGTCGGCGCGGCGAACACCCCGATCCGGTCGACGTCGGAACCGGGCCGGGCCAGTCCGTACGCCACCGAACCGACGATTCCCGAGAGCAGCAGGTGCATGCGCCGAGCATGACGCAGGAGAACCGTTCGCAAAACCGGACTTCGGCTGTCAGGTATTGCTGCCAGGGTCGACGTATGACGACGAAACCCCTGACCGGGAAAGTCGCGCTCGTCGCCGGGGCGACACGGGGCGCAGGCCGGCAGATCGCGATCCAGCTCGGCGCGGCCGGGGCGACGGTGTACGCCACCGGGCGCAGCAGCCGCACCGCCGGCCGGTCCGAACTGGACCGGCCGGAAACCATCGAGGGGACCGCCGAGCTGGTCGACGCGGCCGGCGGCACCGGCATCGCGGTCCGGGTCGACCATCTCGTACCCGAGCAGGTCCGCGACCTGGTGACCCGGATCGACGCCGAGCAGGGCCGGCTCGACGTGCTGGTCAACGACGTCTGGGGCGCCGACCCCCTGATCACCTGGGAGAAGCCGGTCTGGGAGCAGCCTCTGGACGCCGGTTTCCGCACCCTGCGGCTCGCGGTCGACACCCACGTCATCACCAGCCACTTCGCGCTGCCGCTGCTGATCCGCCACCCCGGCGGGCTGGTGGTGGAGATCGGCGACGGAACCAGGGAGTACAACGACGTCCACTACCGCCTGTCGGTCTTCTACGACCTGGCCAAGACCTGCGTGAACCGCCTCGCCTTCACCCAGGCGCACGAGCTGGAGCCGCACGGCGGCACCGCCGTCGCGCTCTCCCCCGGCTGGATCCGCTCCGAGTACATGCTGGAGCACTTCGGGGTCACCGAGGCCAACTGGCGCGACGGCGCGGCGAAGGACCCGCACTTCCTCATCTCGGAGACCCCCGCGTTCGTCGGGCGAGCGGTCGCCGCGCTGGCTGCCGACCCGGACCGGGCCCGCTGGAACGGCAGGTCCGTCTCCAGCGGGGAGCTGGCCCGGGTGTACGGCTTCACCGACCTCGACGGCAGCCAGCCGGACGCCTTCCGCTACATCACCGAGGTGGTGCACGACGGCAAGCAGGCCGACGCCGCCGACTACCGCTGACCACCGTCGCCCTCCGGTGCGTCGCCCTTTCGTTCGCCGCCCGGCCCGCCGTACAGCGCGGCGAGCCGGGCGGCGGCAGCGGCCAGCCGCCCCCGCAGCTCCGGCGGTTCGAGCACCTCCACCTCCGGCCCGAGCCGCAACAACAGCTCGTACGCCACATCGACGGATTCGACGGGCAGCCGGGTGGCCACCCAGCCGGCGTCGTCGGGCTCGCCAGCGGCGGCCGTCGCCTCGGCGTACCCGAAGGGGGCCTCCGGGGCGCCGCGCAGCGCGCGCAGGCCGGCGGGGCTCAGCCGTACGCGGACGTGCGCCCGCTGCATGCTCCGCAGGAACGCTTCAGCCTGCTCCCGCCAGTACGCGCCGAGGTCGAAGCCTTCGTCCCGGTCGAACGTCTCCCCGGCCGCCGTCACGTCGACGACCCGATCGACCCGGTACGTGCGCGTGCCGTCGCCGACGCGGGCGACCAGGTACCAGATGCCGCTTTTGAGCACGAGCCCGTACGGCTCGACCCGCCGGACGACCTCGCCGTCGCCGCGACGGTAGCGCAGCTCGGCGACCCGGTCCGCCCAGACCGCCCCGGCCAACTCGGCCAGCCGGGGCGGCGGCGTGGCGTCGCGGAACCAGCCCGGCACGTCCAGATGGAACCGCTGCCCGGCGCGGGCGGGGGCGTCGCGCAGGGCGGGCGGCAGCGCGGCCAGCACCTTCAGCTCGGCCGAGGCGACCGCGTTGGCCAGCCCCATGTCACCCGCCGGCCCGGGCAGCCCGGCCAGGAACAGCGCCTCCGCCTCGTCCCGGGTGAACCCGGTCAGCCGGGTCCGGTACCCGCCGAGCAGCCGGTACCCGCCGGCCCGGCCCCGGTCGGCGTAGACGGGGACCCCGGCGGCCGACAGCGCCAGCACGTCCCGGTACACCGTCCGTTCGGAAATCTCCAGCTCGCGGGCCAGCTCGGCCGCCGTCATCGCCTCCCGCGACTGAAGCAGCAGCACCAACGAGATCAACCGCGAGGCCCGCACCCGCCCATTGTGTAAGGAAGGGCCCCCTGTTAACGCCTGCGGTATAGCAGGGAACCCTTCTCACCCGCCCTGCCGCCGGGGTGCCGAGCCGGTCGGCCGGCGTTAGGCTCAGCGGTCGTGGACGTACCCAGCATCGCCGCGCCGGTGACCGGCGTCGTCGGCCGCTTCCTCTCCGGGGTCGGGCTGCTCCTGCGCGGCATCGGCCTGTACGTCCGCAGCCCCGGCCTGATGCTGCTCGGCATCGTGCCGGCGCTGATCTCGGGGACGCTCTTCGTGGCCGCCTTCGCCACCCTCGTGTACTTCGTGGACGACCTTGCCGCGCTGGTCACCCCGTTCGCCGACGACTGGTCCGGCACCGCCCGCAGCCTCGTCCGGGCGATCGCCGGCCTGGCCTTTCTCGGGGTCGGCGGGCTGCTCGGGGTGCTCACCTTCACCGCCGTGACCCTGGCCATCGGCGACCCGTTCTACGAGAAGATCTCCGAGCGGGTCGAGGAGCGCTACGGTGGCACGCCCGGCGCGGTGGAAGTGCCGTTCTGGGCATCGCTGCGTCGGAGCGTGGTCGATTCGCTGCGACTGGTGGCGATCTCCGCGCTCGTCGGCGTTCCGCTCCTCGCGGCCGGCTTGATCCCGGTGGTCGGCCAGACCGTCGTACCGGTGATCGGGGCGATGGTGGGCGGCTGGTTTCTCGCGCTGGAGCTGGCAGGGGCACCCTTCTACCGGCGCGGAATGCGGCTGCCCGACCGCCGGTCGCTGCTGAAGGCCGACCGGGCCACCACGCTGGGCTTCGGGGTGGCCGTCTTCGGGTGCTTCCTGATCCCGCTCGGCGCGGTGCTGATCATGCCGGCGGCGGTCGCCGGCGCGACCCTGCTCACCCGCCGCTCCCTGGGCCAATCCATCGAGCTGGGCCAGCCCATCGAGCTGGGCCAGCCCACCGGGGAGCCATTGCGTCGGTCCGCCGGGGAGCGCTGAGCTGGGGAAACACTGGGCTGGACCACCCGGCGGTCACCGACGGCGCGAGCACCTATCCTGAATGGTGCAAAAGGTGCAATAGCTCGGGAGTGCGTGGCGTGGAAGCTGCCCGGTTCAAGTTCGCGGTCTCGGTGACCACGGCCTGCCTGACGGTGCTCGGGATCGCGGGCCTCGCCCCGGACCTGCCCCGGCGCGAGATCCGGCC
>NZ_SMKJ01000120.1:0-18321 GCF_004348615.1 Micromonospora sp. KC207 | reverse complement strand
TCGACGTAGTAGGTCGCGACCGCGCCGTCCGCCTTCGTCACGGTGACGTCGTCGCCGTCACGGATCGTGCCGGTGACCAGGTCGCGGGTGCCGTCGTCGTAGACCACGGTCATGCCTGCGGCGAGGTACCGGGCCTTGATCGTGCGGGTGGCCGGCTCGGCCGGCGGGGTGGTCGGGGTACTCTGCGGGTGCATCTGGGCCTCCAGTGAGATGGGGGGTGTGTCCGGGTGTTGGGCCCCTGCCGTGGCTGCGGTGGGGGCTCGTCTGCGTCAGGCCGCAGGGCGACGGGAGCGGGAGCGGGCGAGCCGCTCGCGGGTCTCGTCAAGGGCCTTCTCGCGGGCGCTCTTCACCGACGTCGGGCTGACCTCGTACGTCTTGAGCAGCAGATCCAGCTGCTCGGCGGTGACGTATCGCTCCTTGCCGATCCGGATGTGTGTGAACTGGCGGGCCCGCGCCCGGTCGGCGAGCCGACGGGGCGGGATCCGCAGCAGCTTCGCCACGTCGGCGAGGGGGGTGAGCTGGGGCAGCGTGGTCGGGGGTGCGTGGGTCATCGCGTCCTCTCTTCCGCGGTCTCGGTGTGGGCTTCGATGAACGCCGCGTAGCTGCTGAGAGGGATTCGGACGGCCCCGTTACGGCCGTCGGCCTTGGTGGCCTTGAGAGCACCGGACTTGATGTAGCGGCCGACGCTCCAGCGGGACACCCGAAGAAGCGCGGCGATCTCATCGACGGTCAGGTGTTGCTCAACCACGTGCACGCCCTCCAGCTTGCTTCGTGATGCTGCATCTTGTGCGATCCCTACGGTAGATGACAGACCATCACGAAGCAACATGCAGCAGAGAACGGGTCGAAAGTTGTGTGCTGGCTTAACTTGCGGGACGCTGCTATGTCCGGAACGTTCCCGCGTGCTACAACCTGCTACATGACTGAGCGGTCCGAACGTGGTCCAGCATTCGCCTTTTGGCGACGGATGAAGGCTGAACAGGCCGCCCGCGACTGGACAGATTCCGAGCTACACCGCCAGTCGGGCGTATCCCGCAACACGATCAAGGACTTAGGCAGCCGCAAGCGCGTCGAGACCGCCACGATCTCCGCGCTCGCCGACGCCCTCGGCATCCCCCGCCACGAGGCCTACGAGCTGGCCGGGATCGTGCCGCCCGAGGACGCTCAACCCGACCCGGCGGCGGACGCCCGTGGGGCGATCCTGCGGGACAGGATCTACACCGACGAGCAGCGAGAGGCCATGCTCCGGCTGCATGACCTGTTCGCGAAGACCAACCGGGCGCCGGACTAACGCTTCCTCCGGGCGCCCTTCCCCCGGGTGCCCTGTGCGCTCTTGCGGGCGTCGGCGATGGCGTCGACGGCCGACTCCTCCAGGTCCGGCATCAGGTCGCCGTAGATGTCCGACGTGGTCGCCAAGGTGGCGTGACCGAGCCGCCGAGAGATCATCAGCGGCGTCATCCTCGGGTCGCTGAACAGCCACGCCGCGCAGGTGTGCCGAAGGTCGTGCCACGACGCGGGCTGGTCGATGACGAGCACCCCGTCACAGCCGCACATCGACACGGCGTTGCGGGCCGGCCCGTAGTGGCTGGGGCAGCGCGTGGTGCCGGGCCGGACGCGGGCGCCGCACGGCTCGCCGCTGTCACGGGTGCCGCCGTAGTCCCGGCACCGCCCCGTCGCGCCGGCCAACTGCTCGCCGCGGGGCGCCGGCGGATGGGTGGCGCAGCGCCTGGCCGCGATGAGCGACGGCATCCACACGTCGTTGTACATGTCGGAGTAGTCGAGCTCCCGGCCGTCGGCACGGCGGAAGATCAGGGTGTCGTCCGGCTGCCCGTCGACGAGCGCCGCCAGGGCGTCGTACAGGTCCCGGCCGATCGGCAGGGACCGCTTCGCGCGCCCCTTGGTGGTGCCGAGGTATCGCTGCCCGCCCTCGCCGCGCTTCCACGCCCGCCACACCCGGACCCGCGCCGCCGTCCTCTTGGTCGGAGCGACCAAGTGCATCTTCGCCAGCGCGGTCACCTCACCCCACCGGACGCCGGTTTCGACCAGGGTGTCGAGTAGGACGCGCCACCGTTCGGGGAAGGCCGCGCGCAGCTGCTCGAACTGGTGCGGTGTGAAGTAGACGGCCTTGTGCTCGCCGGTGTCGTCGTCGGCGCGCTGGTCACGCTTGAAGTCCGTGGCCTTGCACGGGTTGACGGGGATGATGCCCTGGTCGGCGGCAGCCTTCATCGGGGCGAACATGGCGGAGTAGTAGCGGGTAACCGTCTTCGGCGATCCCATGACCGCCCGCAGGTCATTAACCCACGTCCCGACGGCAATCGTGGTGATGTCGCCGATCGGGGTATCACCGAATGTGGGGAAGATGTGGTCCCGGAACTGCTGCTTGTACCTCGCCCGACTGCCGGGGCTAATCCGGGTCTTCGAGCCGAGCCACTTCTCCGCCCATTCGCGGTACGTCGGTGTGGTCGGGACGGGTACCTCGGGGGTGAGAACCCCCATGTCGATGTAGACCTGCTCGGCGGTGCGGTTGCCCCGGTAGCCCTCGACGATGGCCTTCGCCTCCTCGGCGACGTCCAGCGTGGCCCAGGTCGTGCGCTGCTTCTGCCCCTGGTATCGCCAGATGACCCGCCAGGACGGGCCATGCTTCTCGATGCTCGCCACCCGCCGAGGATAGTGTCCCCATGGGGACAATCGCCACGTCCAACCAGGCAGCGGCGGTCACTTTCCGTACGGAACGCACACCGTTTGCAAGGTCAACGGGCTGAGCCCCAGGTCAGAGTAGGGTTTCGAGTCGACTTCTAATCCCAAGGCCGCAGGTTCGAATCCTGCCGGGCGCACCACCCTCACCGCAGGTCAGCGGCTTGGCGTGCCCGGCTCCGTCGATCACCACGACTGCCGTACAGCCATTCGTACAGCCAAGTCAGCCGAAGAGGGGTTTCGCGGCCTCGTCCACGGCGGCCCGCTCGATCTCCGGCAGGACGTGGGCGTAAATGTTCATCGTCAGCCCGATCTGGCTGTGACCGAGCACCTTCATCACCGTCCGAGGCGAGGCACCGGAGACGAGCAGGAACGTCGCGCAGGCGTGCCGCAGATCATGCAGCCGTAACCAGTCGAGGTCAGCCGCCGCCCGGATCTTGTGCCATGTCCGGTCGATGTGGTCCGGGTCCATCGGCGTACCGACTTTGGACGGGAAGACCAGGCCGTGATCCTGCCACCGCTCACCCGC
Source organism: Micromonospora sp. KC207 (assembly GCF_004348615.1). NCBI lineage: Bacteria > Bacillati > Actinomycetota > Actinomycetes > Micromonosporales > Micromonosporaceae > Micromonospora > Micromonospora sp. KC207. Next base: position 15,098 of record NZ_SMKJ01000120.1, on the reverse strand, counting down.
CGCCAACCGGTCCGTGGCTTGCTGTCGACGGTGCGCGCGGAACAGGGCGAGGGTCTGCGCCGGCACCGGAACCGTCCGCCGGGACCGCTCCGTCTTGGGTGCCACGAGCTGCACCGGCCAGCGGCCCGCTCAACGGTTTGCCGAACAGTCAGGGGTGCCGGCGTCGAAGTCGATGTCCGACCAGGCGAGCCCGAGCAGTTCCCCGCGACGGAGCCCGACCGTCAAGGCGTAGACGTACAACGCTTCCAGGCGGTGACCCCGCAGCACATCGAGCAACCGCTTGGCCTCATCCACGCCCAGGGCGCGCCGCTCGACCTGCCTCATCGCAGGCGGACGAACCGACTTGGCGGCGTTGCGGTGCACCAGCTCCTCCCGATCCGCGTCACTGAGTGAGTTCCGGATCAGCCCGTGAATGTGCCGAACCGTCGTTGCCGAGAGACCAACGTCCGTCTTCTCGGCCAGCAGCCGGCGGATGACGGTCGGCGTCAGCTTGTCCAGGGCCAGCCGGCCGAGCGCCGGGCGGACGTGGTTCTCGATGAGCTTCCGGTAGCCCTGCAACGTCGACGGCCGTGTCCCGTCACGCTCCTTCATCCGCAACCACTCGTCCAGCCACTCCCCCACCGTCCGAGGAGCCGCCGCGAGGTTCCACCCCTGCTCCTGGCGGCGGCGAAGGTCGGCCAGCTTCCCGAGCACTTCCCGCTCCGTCTTCCGTAGACCCACTTCCGAGACCGCCTGCCCTCGCCCCAGCCCACATCAAGGCGGCCCGCTTCGCGGGCCGCGCCGGCCCGGCCCCCGGCCTACTGGCGACCTGCGGCCGGCATCGGCCGGGCCGACCGGCCACACTGCGGACGAACAAGGAGCCGTGAAGGGCTGAGGCGGGACGATCGCCATCGGGGTCGCTCCCGTCGAAGCCGGGGGCACCAAAGGAGTCGCGGCAAGCCCGACCCGCCCGGGCGACGGTGAGGTCGATTTCGAGTTCCTCGTGCAGTTCACGCACCAGTGCAGCCGCGGAGTCCTCCCCGAAGTGCACTTTGCCACCAGGCAGGAACCAGCCGTCAGTGTGCTCGACCGCCCACATGGGTAGCCGGTGGTCATCCCGGATCACGGCCGCCGTCCGATACTTGAATGACCGGGCGGAATCCCCCAGGCAATGTCATTCTCGTCCATGGTGCCACCTCGATGTCCTTGACTCTTCGGATGCTGTCCTTGCTGCCGCCGTCCGACCGATGCGCTGCAACCGCTGACCCTCGGCCACCGACACCGGCGGGACGAACACCTTCGCGCGTCTGCCCACCGGCCACCACCTCCCACCGTGAACGATGAGAGACAGCCTGCCCGACACGTCCTCAGCACTGGCGGATTACACGATCAACGTTCAAAGACGGGGCACTAGATGCGGACCGCTACGTGCCACGCCTCGCTCGCGGCATCACGTCCTGTCGTAGGGTCTTCATCAGAGCTGCTTGTCGGTTGGTGCCACCCCGTGGCATGAGTCGACGGGTGTACAAAGTCGCTATCCCCACCCATATCGCGGCCACCCCGACAAACACTGTCCCAAGCGTAATGGCGATCGGCACCCAGACCAGCGGTGGCTTCAGGGACCAGAGGGCTATCGCGCCGATGGTCAGACCCGTCATGAGTGACCCGAGGAGCAGGCAGCGGTAACCGACGACGAGCAGCCGATATGCCGAAGTCCTCCGGATGCGCTCGATTGCCTTATCGGCCTCTGCCATGTGGGTGTCCTCCCCGGAGTCGCCGTGACTGTACCGACGCCCTGCTCTCTTGCCATCCTGATGCTCCTATGGAGGTCAAGGGGTGAGGGGCGTGGTTGGCTCGGCGGTCGCCTCCTCGGTGAAGCGGACCCGTCCGGAGTTGGCGGGGATGGGTGCTGCTCCGCAGAAATGGGGCAGGCGGCTTTGGAGTGCAATCGGTCGGGGTTGTCGCCGGCACCGATCCCACTCGGAACCACTCAGCACACAGAGTAACGGCCACCCGGATCTCGTCAGACCCACCGAACCAACAGAGCCATGGAGCTATTCGTGGTGCGAAATGCAGACAACTGCGTCAAAAAGAGAGAACACCGAGCGGGTTTCCGCAGCCAGTGAAGGCTCTGAAACCAGTGATCGGTACATGATCAGATCCGTACGCCATGGTGTTGTGGCTGGGCAACGACCGGCGGTGCGTCCGCCTGCCACCGGACCGCTGATGGAGTCGGGAATCGGATGTCGATGTCCAGGCCGCCGTCCGGCTGCGGTTGGGCGTTGATCGCCGCGCCGTGGGATCCGGCTATCGCCCGGACGATGGCCAGGCCGAGGCCGTGGCCCTGACCCGTCCGGCGACCTCCCAGCTGGTGGAACGGCTGGAACAGGGCGTCCAATTCGGCGGGTGGGATCACCGGACCAGCGTTGGCTATGCGGACGGTGCTGTGGTTTCCGGTCGTACCGGTGTGGATCCGGACCCAGCCGCCTGGGGTGTTGTGCCGGATGGCGTTGTCGACGAGGTTGGTGATCAGGCGTTCGATCAGCTCGGGGTCGCCGGACGCGGGCGCCGGCTCGATCGCGGCATCTACCTGGATGCGGCGGCGTTCGGCCTCGGGCCACCGAACGGTGAGCGCCTCGGCGGCGATCTCGGCGAGGTCGACCGGCGTGTGCACGTGCGGGGTCTGCTGTCCCTCGGCCAGGGTGAGCAGCGCCGCGATGAGACGTTCCTGCTGGTCGCCGAGGGCGAGCACCTCGTGGCATGCCGCGCGCAGCGTCTCGATGGTGGCGTCGGGATCGGCGAGCGCCACCTGCAGCACGGTTCGCTCGGCGGTCAGCGGGGTGCGCAGCTCGTGTGAGGCGTTGGCGACGAAGTACCGCTGCGCGTCGAACGACGTCTCCAGGCGTCCGAACAGCTGGTCGAGGGTTTCGGCCAGCTCGGTGAATTCGTTGTGCAGCCCGGTGCGGCCGAGCCGCCGGTGCAGGTTGGTGGCGGAGATGTCACGGGCGGTGGCGGTGATGGTACGCAGCGGACGCAGGAATCGGCCGGCGACGAACCAGCCGAGGACCAGCGAGACGACCACCATGATCGCGATCTCTACGGCCGAGGTGGTGAGCCGCTGGTCTGGCTGCGGTTGAACTCCGGGGAGGCCCGTGCCGGCCGGCACGACGTCCTTGGTGCCCAGCAGCGGGATCGCGAGTAGCACGACACCGGAGATCAGGAACGGTACGGCGTACAGCAGGGTGAGCTGGAGGTGCAGGCTCCGGCGGGGAAGCCGGAGGCGCCGGGTCACGCAGCACCGATCCGGTAGCCGCCCTCACGGACGGTGTGAATGATCGGCGGCTCGCCCAGTTTGGCCCGCAGTCGGCGGATGGTGGTCTTCACCGCTGTGGTGAACGGGTCGGCCGCCTCGTCCCAGACGCGTTCCAGGAGCTCCTCCGCCGACACCAACCGGCCGTGCGCGGCGAGCAGGCACTCCAGCACCGCAAACTCCTTCGGGCTGAGATCCAGCCGGCGCCCGGCCCGGGTCGCGACCCGGCGGCTCGGATCGAGCGTCACCTCGCCGTTGCCCAGGATCGGCGGCAGGGCCGCGCCCGGCCGGCGACCGAGCGCGCGCACCCGAGCCACCAGCTCGGCGAAATCGAAGGGCTTCGGCAGGTAGTCGTCGGCGCCTAGGCCCAGACCGTCGACTCGCTGCTGCACCGTGGTGGCCGCGGTCAGCATCAGCACCCGGGTTTCCGGGTGCTCGCCGACGATCCGCCGGCATACCTCGTCGCCCGGAACGCCGGGCAGATCCCGGTCGAGCACCACGACGTCGTAGCTGGTCACTGCGAGGCTTTCGAGCGCCCCGTCGCCGTCGAGCACCACGTCGACCGCCATGCCCTCGCGCCGCAGCCCAGTGCCCACCGCTCGGGCCAGCACCTCAAAATCCTCGACGACCAGTACACGCATCACCCCACGATGCCACCTCGTAGGTGTCGGCACGGTGTCACCCGCCGACACCGTGCTGACACCGGCGTCTCCGTAGAACTGACACCCGCAACCGCTTGGACGACGACGAGAGGGCAGGCGATGGAGATCGTGCTCGAGACCGATCGACTCGGGAAACGGTACGGGCGAACGTGGGCGCTGCGGGACTGCTCGCTGCGCCTGCCCGCGGGCAGGGTGGCCGCGCTGGTCGGCCCGAACGGCGCGGGCAAGAGCACGCTGCTGCATTTAGCGGTGGGCTTGCTGCGCCCGGATGCCGGCACGGTCCGGGTCTTCGGGCAGGCACCGTACGACAACACCGCGGTCCTGTCCGAGGTTGGCTTCGTGGCCCAGGACACGCCGTTGTACCGGGACTTCACGGCCGACGAGCTGTTCACAATGGGTGAACGGCTGAACCGGCGCTTCGACCTGACGCTGGCCCGCCGTCGTCTCGCACAGATCGGCATCCCGCGGGACAAGCCGGTCGGCCGGCTGTCGGGCGGCCAGCGGGCACAGGTCGCGCTCGCTCTGGCGATGGCCAAGCGGCCCCGGCTGCTGCTGCTCGACGAGCCGGTCGCGAGCATCGACCCGCTGGCCCGCCGCGAGTTCCTGGACGCATTGATCGGCATCGTCGCTGAGACCGGCACCACCGTGCTGTTGTCGTCGCACATCCTGGCGGACCTCGAGCGGACCTGCGACTACCTGATCGTGCTGGACGCCTCGCAGGTGCGGCTGAGCGGGAGCGTCGATGCGCTGCTCGCCGAGCACAGGCAGGTGAGCGTGGAGGACCTCGTGCTCCGCCACCTCGCGAAGGGGGCGGCGGCATGATCTGGCTGACCTGGCGGCAGCACCGCAAGCAGGCATTGGTCACCGCGATCGGGCTCGTGCTACTGGCAGCGTTCATGATCCCGACCGGCCTGGCTATGCGGCACACGTTCGCCGACCTGGGCCTAGCAGACTGCGTACGCGCGCTGGGCACCCGCTCCGTCGTCGCCGCGAGCGCCGACACCTGCGGCCGCGCGTCGGTCGCGTTCAACAACGAGTACGCCACCATGAGCATGGCCGGCATCCTGTTCCTCGTCCTGCCGCTGCTGGTCGGGCTCTTCTGGGGCGCTCCGCTGGTCGCCCGCGAGGTCGAGGCCGGCACTCACCGGATGGTCTGGACCCAGGCCGTCAGCCGACGTCACTGGGCACTGGTCAAGTTCGGCGTCACGGGCACCGGCGCACTGATCGCCTCGGTCGTCTACGGCCTGGGCACGTCGTGGTGGCTGACCCCGATCAGCGAGGCCGGGCAGCACGGCCGGTTCAACGCCTTCTTCTTCGACATGCAGGGCTTGGCGCCGATCGGGTACACGCTGTTCGCGGTGGCGCTCGGGGTTTGCGCCGGCACGGTGTGGCCCAAGGTGCTGCCCGCGATGACCGCGACCCTCACCGGGTTCGTCGGCCTGCGGGTCGCCCTCGCGACGCTGGCCCGGCCGCACTACCTGCCTGCCCGCGTGCTCACGTTCCCGGTCAAGGACGCCGCCGTGCAAACCAACCCGGCCGCTCAGGACTGGATCATCTCGTACGGCATCCGCGACGCCTCCGGCAAGATGCTGACTCCCAACGCCCAGATCGCCTGCGCACCCGGCGCCACCGGACCGGGCGCGGCCTGCGGCACCGACCTCGGCATCACGTCCGGGTCGTACAACTGGCAGCTCTACCAGCCCGGCGACCGGTTCTGGCTGTTCCAGAGCATCGAGACCGGCATCTTCGTCGCGCTCGCGGCGCTGCTGCTCTACCTCGCCATCCGCCGTATCCGCCGCATCGCCTGAACCGGAGGACCCCATGACACGCGCAACCAGCCGACTCACCGTCGCGGCGGTGGCAGCCGGCGCCCTACTGGCTGCCGGGCTGGCGGCCACGACCGCCTTCACCGGCACCACCCCGACCGCCGCAAGAGCATCCCAGGAAACCCATGAATCCGCCCAGGATGCCCAGACTGCCATCCTGGCCGCCTTCGACAAGTACGAGGTCGTGGCCGGCGCCGCCCCGAACGACGTCTACCTGGACCTGATCCGGAATCCGAAGTTCGCGGAGCAGGTCGACGACATCGCCGTAGAGTGCGGCAACTCGCGGTACCAGCCACTGCTGGATCGGTACATCACAGGCGGCGACGTGACCCTCGCCCAGGTACGCAAGGTGTGGCGGGACACCACCCAGCCCAGTTGCGGCTTCTCCGCCTTCTACGAACGGCTGTTCCCGGTCGTACGCCAGGTCAACATGACCCTGCCGCCGGGACGGAAACTGCGGATCCTGGCCTGCGACCCGCCCATCAACTGGGACACCGTGCACAGACCCGAGGATCTGGCGCCGTTCGAGGAACGCGATCACACGATCGCCACGGTGATGGAGAAAGAGGTCTTCGCCAAGCACCGCAAGGCGCTCATGCTCTTCGGCATCAGTCACCTGCTGCACAGCGGCGGCAGCGCGGTGGCGATGTACGAGCAGAAGTACCCGGGCCGCACGTACACGATCGCCACGCACATGGGCTTCCAGAAGGACAACGACCGGCTCGAGGCGCGCATGACCGGCTGGCCGGTGCCGTCAATCATGCCGTTCTCCGGCACGTGGCTGGGCCGTCTCGACTCGTCCTACTTCGAATCGCGGCCCGGCCAGCCCGCCGCGACCAAGGGCTATCCGGGTGCCGACGCGTACCTGTACATCGGCCCCCGCGCCCTCATACCCCGGCAGCCGATTGCCGCGGCCACCGTCCTCGACACCGCATACATCGCCGAACTTCGACGCCGAGCCGCCGCCATACAGGACCCGCCGGGCGGGCTCATGCACCCGGAGACGTTCTTCCGGCGAGAGCTCGAATCCGGCCCGCTGGAGTTCGGCTCCTGACGTTTCCGCAGCACCAGAGAACGATCATGCGCGGAGGACATGGCCGTGAACCGCGCGCCTTCCACCCTGGACCGAGCGGGCGCGTGATCGAGGAACCCGGCGCTGTCAGCGCGTAGCCGTCAGGCGGACAGGGCGACCTCGGCGCGGCGGCCCAGGCCGTCCAGGATCGCCGCGCCGTAGCCGGTCACGTCACCGGCGCCCATCGTCAGCACCACGTCACCCCGCCCGGCCATCCGCGCGATCACCCGGGCCGCGTGGTCCGGTCCGAGGGGCAGGCAGTAGGCACCGTCGCGCAGCCTGGCCGCGATCGCGTCGGTGTCGGCCAACGGACGGCCGTCCGACAGGTTGTCGGGTACGTCGAGCAGCAGTACGTAGTCGGCGTTGTCCGCCAGGACGCGGCCGATGCGCTCGCCGAGGGCGAGGACGCAGCCGATGCGCTCGCCGAGGGCGGGGACGCGGCCGATGCGCTCGCCGAGGGCGGGGACGCGGGCGTGTCCGGAGGGCTGGAACACCACGAACACCCGCCCTCGGGCCAGGGTGCGCGCGGCTTGCAGGTCGGCGGCGATCTCGTTCGGGTGGCCGGCGTAGGAGTCGATCACCGTCACTCCGGCCCGGGTGTCGATGTGCTCGAACCGGCGGCGCACCCCGGCGAAGGTACCCACCGCTGCGGCCACGTCGGCGGGGTCCAGCCCGAGGGCCACCGCGCAGGCCACGGCCGCCGCCGCGTCGTCCAGGTGGTGCGTCGCCGGGGTCGGCAGGGTCAGCCGCGTCTCGGTGCCGTTCGGCATCCGCACCGTCGCGGACGCCGACCAGCCCTCGGCGTGCACGTCCAGGAGCCGGACGTCGGCCGCGCGGTCCCGCCCGCAGCGCAGCACCATCACATCGGGGCGCTCGTCGGCGATGACGTGTGCGGCCACCGTCGCACCCACGCAGTCGGCGTTGACGATCAGGAACCCGTCCGGCGCGATCCGGCAGCCGAATTCGACGTAGGCGCGCAGCACGTCGGCGCGGCTGACGAAGCTCGGGTGATCGTCGGTCACGTTCGTGACGACCGCCAGTGACGGGGACAGGAGGTGGAACGGACGGTACGACTCGTCCGCCTCCGCGACCAGCAGCCGGGACCGGCCGAGGTGGGCTCCGGAACCCGGCCCCGTCAGGTCGGCGCCGATCAGGTACGTCGGGTCCTGCCCGAGGGTGCGCAGGACGTGGACCAGCATGCCCGCCGTGGTGGACTTGCCGTGCGAACCGGACACCGCCACCAGCCGCCGCCCGTCGGCCAGCTTGTCGAGGACCTGCGCCCGGCGCACCACCGGGATGCCGGCGGCACGGGCCGCGCGTACCTCCGGCGCGTTCCGCGCGCCCGTGGTGTGCACGACGCAGCTCGCGCCCTCGACATACGCCGCGTCGTGGCCCACGCGTACCCGTACGCCGGCCGTGCGCAGCGCCGCGAGGATGTCCGAGTCGTGGATGTCGCTTCCGCTGACCTGGTGGCCCAGCTCGGCCAGCAGCCGGGCCAGGCCGGACATCGCGGGCCCGCCGACGCCCACGAGGTACGGGCGGGACAGGTCGATCGGGCCGGAGTGCGAATCGATCGTGTCGGTCATGATGCCGGGTCTCCTTGGTCGTGCGGGATGACGGATACCGGGTCAGCCGTGGTCAGCCGTGCGCCGACCGGGGTTGCCCGCAGCCCGGCCGGCTGAACGAAGATCGACCGACGGGCGACGGCTTCGCCCTTGTCGTCCAGTTGGTACACGTCGAGCCACATCCACCGGTCGTAGGTGATCCAGTCGAGCACCCGGATGACCCGGCACATGATCGGCTCGACGAACTGCACGCTCGCCGCGCGGGTCACCTGCACCAGGTCGCCCGCCTTCGGCGGCGACGTACTCGTGGCCGATTCCCGCGCCGGCACCTGGCGGCGGCCGGTCACGACTCCTCCCCCTTTCCGGAGAATAGCTCCGCCCTGGCCACACAATTTCGCGGTGAGCGGAACGGCGGGCTGTTGTCGACGCCATTTCTGGAGCCCCTCACGGCCATGCGGATATTCGACATCCTGTGACACCGCCAGCACCTTGCGCAACACCTCCCATCCCCCTAATCTCAAGTCGAATTGACGCACGAAGAATGAAGGAGAGAAATGCGCGAGCAGAAACACCGCCTGTTGCAGGAGAACTGTGGTGATGTTGCATGACGGATGAAACAAGCGGGTCGACCGTTCCCCGGCGGCAGCTCGGCAGGCTGCTCACGCAGCTTCGCGAGGACGCCTCGGTCTCGCTGGACGCCGCAGCCGAGGGGCTGGACTGCTCGCGGCAGAAGGTGTGGCGCATCGAGAAGGGTCTGGTGCCGGTCCGGCTGGTGGACGCCCGAGCCATGTGCGAGATGTACCGGGTGCCGGAGGACATGAAGGCGATCGTCACCGGCCTCGCGAAGGAGACCCGCGCCAAGGGCTGGTGGCACTCGTACGGCGAGATCGTCCCACCATGGTTCTCGCTGTACGTCGGGCTGGAAAGCAACGCCGCCGCACTGCGCCAATATGACGCCGAACTGATTCCAGGATTACTCCAAACAAGGGAATACGCCGCCGAACTGTTCCACCGCAAGAACCCCACGATGAGCGAGGCGGAGCGGGAGAAGCTCGTCGAGGTGCGGATGCAGCGCCAGCACGTCCTGATGCGGCGGCTGCCCAGCGCGCCCACGCTGAAGGTGGTGATGAGCGAGGCCGTGCTGCGACGCACCATCCCGGACCGGCAGGCCATGGCCGGGCAACTGCGGCACCTGCTCGACGTCGCCGCGCTGCCGAACGTGAGCCTGCGCGTCCTCCCGCTGGCCGCCGGGCCGCCGCTGGCCAGCGAGACGGGCACCTTCGTCCTGCTGGACTTCCCGCAGGCGTTCGGCCGGGCCTCGACCGAGCCGACCACCGTCTACCTGGAGAACATCACCGGCGCTCTCTACCTCGACAAGCCGGCCGAGGTCGCCGCCTACGAGCACGTCTGGTCCGACCTGGAGACGCTCGCGTCGGATGAGGCAGAATCAGAGGAAATGATCAAGATGATCATCGAGGAGCGCACATGAGTGACCTTGCCGGTGCCGTCTGGCGCAAGAGCACCCGCAGCGGCGGCAGTGGCGGCAACTGCGTCGAGGTGGCCGACAACCTGCCCGGCGTCGTGGGCGTGCGGGACAGCAAGGACCAGGCCGGGCCGACGCTCACGTTCGCCCCGACGGCCTGGTCGGCCTTCGTGGGCCAGCTACGGCGCGGGCCGCGCTGACCGATCGGGGCCGCCCACCTTGCCGGCGGGCGGCCCCGAAACCCGCGAAGGGCCACGACCGGCAGGTCAGCCCCGGCCGGGGTGGCCGCTGACCAGGGTGGTCAACGAGCGCGGTGCCAGTTCGACCGTCGGGTGCCCGCCGTGCCCGGTGACGAGCCCGGGGGCCTCCTCCAGCTTGTGCGTCGAGTCGGTGAGGTACGCGGTCGGCTTCCTCAGGTCGACGGTGGTCCGTACGGTCTCGGTCGAGGTGTTGATGATCTGCACCACCTCGGTGCCGTCGGCGTTGCGGTACGCCGACACCGCCAGGCCCGCCGGCGCGCCGTCGACGCCGATCCGGACCGCGCCGGGGCGGATGAACCGGCTGTACGCGGCGAAGGCGTACAGCCGGGACGACACCCGGTAGCTGTCGGTGGTGTTGTCGACCTGGACGAGGGCCGCCGTCGCGCCCCGGGAGGAACCGAGCCAGTAGACGAAGGCACTGGCGTCCGCCTTCGCGAGGGTGTCGTGGATGCGCTGGGCGACCGCGATGCCGTCGGTGCCCTTGCCGCTGTCCCATGCCTCGTTCCAGCCGTCGGAGACGCTCGACGGGGCCCACTCCGTCATCCAGACGGGTGCCGTGGTCGGCAGCGGGCGATCCGAGGGGCTGGCGTAGCCGTGCCCGGTGAACAGGTCCAGGTGGCGGCGGGCCTCCGGGTCCGCCTCGATCGCCTGGCCGTACGCGTCCGACTGCTGCCAGCCGAACGAGTCGCAGCAGGCCAGGTCCACCCCGGCCTGCTCGGCGATGGGGCCGATGACCTTCACGAACTCGGCCGCCTGAGCCGGCGTGAACCGCATCGAGGCGTACGGGGCGGTCCAGTCGGGCTCGTTGGTGAACCCGATCTCGTCGATCCGGATGCCCTCGCGCTGGTAGAACTTGGCGTACTGCACGAGGTAGCGCGCATACGCCTCGCGCCAGTCGCCGCTGGCGCAGGTCACGCCCGCCAGGCCGCAGAGGCTCCCGCCGTTGGCGTCGGTCCCGTTGTCCTTCATGTACCCCGGGGCGCTCCACGCGTCGGCGTAGAACCGGTTGATCCCGCGCTTGCGCGCCTCCTTGGTGTACCACACCTGGCCGCCGTCCCAGCCGTCCCACTGGTAGTTCGGGGTGGCGGTCGGACCGCCCGGGTCGTTCGGCTGGATGGACAGCATGTTGTCGTACACGTCGGTCGTCGACGAGCCGATGCCGAGCCGCAGGATGGTCGGCGCGGCACCCTTCCTCCGGTCGAGGAGCAGGTCGAGGACCTCCGCGCGCTTCGCCTCGGACAGGTTGTGGACCAGCGTGGCGCGCTGGAAGGCGATGGAGTAGCCGAAGCCGTCGATGTGCTGGTGGGTCTCGGCGCGGTCGAGGTCGAGGCCCGGTCGGGGGCCGGCGTGAGCGGGTGTGCCGGCCAGGACGGTGAGGGCCGTGACGGCGGTGACGAGGGTGCGGGATCGAAGCACGAAGCTCTCCTGACGTCGCGCGGGGAGACACTCCGAGCCATACTAACGACATCGATGCACGTCGTAGGATAATCATTTCTTCCGAGACGGGAGACAGGAAGTGTCGACGACCGCGCACAGGAATTTCGCACGACTGGCGGGGGCCCTGGCCGCCGCCGTCGCCCTGACCACCGCCACGCCGGCCCAGGCCGTCACGCCGGCCCAGGTCACCACGTCAGCGCAGGCCACCGCGCCGACGCGCAGCCACGCCGCCAGGATCATGGTGGCCGACTCGACCCCCCAGCCGTTCCGCATCACCTACGGCGCGTCGATCGCCGAAGGCACCGTCACCTTCTACAACCGCAGCCTGAACATCACCGGCTACGTGAAGGCGGTCAGCGCCTCGCGGACGGTGGAATTCGTCGGCTACAACGGCAACCTGAGCTGCTATTTCGACGAGACGCGCACCGCCTCCGCGGGCACCACCCGCACTTACGGATTCGACGAGACGTGCGACGTGGCCGGCGGCTTCTACGCGGTCGACGTCTATTTCCCGGTGTAGGTGCCCCACTCACCGCCCCCACGTGTCGGGCACCCCTCAGCCGGCATCCGACGTCACGCCAACCGAGGCCAGCGTCGACAGGTCCAGTTCGCCGACGGTCTGGCCGCCGCTGCGCTCCCCCGTCGGCCGGAACCCGAGCCGCAGGTAGAACTCCTCCGGCCCGTCCGCACCCGGCTCCCAGGTGGTGAAGATCCGCCGCTCGCCGCGCCGCCGGGCCTCCTCGGCCACGGCCCGGACGGCGAACCGCCCGTACCCGCGTCCCTGCCGCTCGGCGGCGACGTTGAGCCGCCACAGCCCGGAGCGCAGGTCGGTGGGGGCGTCCTCGCTCCACGGGATGCGGAAGAAGCCCATCAGGAAGCCCACCACCTCGTCGCCGTCGTAGACGAGCCGGGGCCAGGCGATGTCCTGCCACGCGTACGCCTCGGCCAGCGACCGGGCGACCGGCTCGACCAGGTGTTCCTGGTCCGGCCGTACCCGCAGGTCGCAGGCGGCGTCGACGTTGCCGGGCGTGATCTTTTCCAGGCGTGGGGTGGCCATCGGGGCACCCTACCGGGCACCCCCGCCTCGGCCCCACCCGGTTTTCCGGTCAGGGCGTGCGGGGGCCACGCCGTCCTTTGGCGTGGGGGCCACCAGGAGCCCGGGGCCAGAACAGCCCCGCATCCCCGGCGGGCCGCCGGGCGGGCCCGGGTCAGGCGGCGGAGGTACGCCGACCGCCCCGGTCGAGCGCGGCGGCCTCCTCCGGCGTCGGCGCGGTGCCGCCGAGGTGGGCCGGCTGCCACCAGGTGTCGTCCCCGGCCGGGGTGTCCGGGTACGCCCGCTGGGCCCGGTCGACCAGGGCGGTCAGCCGGGTCCTCAGCTCGGCGCTCAGCGCGTTCGCGTCCGGGTGGGCGGCCGGGTCGATCGGCTCGCCAACGAGGATGGTGATCGGGGTGTGCCGTCGGGTGAGCGTCCTCGGCCGGCCCTTCGTCCAGAGCCGCTGGGTGCCCCACAACGCGACCGGCAGCAGCGGCACCTCGGCATCCTGGGCCATCCGGGCCGCCCCGTTCTTGAGGTCCTTCACGGTGAACGAGCGGCTGATGGTCGCCTCGGGGAAGACGCCCACCACCTCGCCGCGGCGCAGCGCGTCCACGGCCGTGCTGTACGACCCGGCGCCGGCCCGCCGGTTCACCGGGATGTGCTTCATGCCGCGCATCAGCGGGCCGGAGATCTTGTGTGCGAACACCTCGTGCTTGGCCATGAACCGGACCAGACGGCCGGACTCGTGCGCGCCGTACCCGCAGAAGATGAAGTCCAGGTAGCTCACGTGGTTGCTGGCCAGCACCGCCCCGCCGGTGCGCGGCACGTGGTGGCTGCCCTCCACGGTCAGGCGAAGGTCGAGGACCCGGAACATCGTCTTGGCGACGGCGATCACGGGCGGGTACACGAGTTCCGGCATCCGGCGACTTTACCCCGCTGGGGGTGGGGACACGCCAGGGCCGGACCCCCCGTCCCACGCGTGCCGCCACCCCGCTGCCACCGCGCCGGCCCGGTGCCGGTCAGTCGGGAAGGGTTTTCAGGTCCAGCCGGCCGCGCGCGAACGCGTCGACCTTGCCCCACCGGCCCGGGATGTCCAGCACCTCGATCCGGCCCATGCCGCTGGGCAGGCTCGGCTCGACCGACAGGTGCCCCTCGTGCGGCTCGATGCCGAGCATGGTGCGCAGCAGCAGCATCGGGGTGCCGGTCGACCAGGCCTGCGGGCTGCACGCCGTCGGGTACTCCACCGGGAACTTGGTCAGCTCGCGCTGGTACCCGCCGAAGGCCTCCGGCAGCCGTCCGTCGAAGTAGCGCGCGGCGTCGATGATCCCGTTGGCGATGGTGGCGGCCTCCTCGGCGAAGCCGTACCGGCGCAGCCCCCAGGCGATGAACGAGTTGTCGAACGGCCAGATCGTGCCGTTGTGGTACCCGATCGGGTTGTAGCGGACCTCCCCCTCGGCCAGCGTCCGCACCCCCCAGCCGGAGAACAGCCGGGGCCCGACCAGGTGCTCGGCGATCCGCTCGGCCCGGTCGTGGTCGACGATGCCGCTCCACAGCAGGTGGCCGATGTTGGAGCTGAGCACCTCCGCCCGGCCGCCGTCGGGGTCGAGGGCGAGGGCGTAGAACTGGCCGTCGTCGACCCACCAGTCCCGGTTGAACCGCTCCTTGAGCTGCGCGGCCTGCGACTCCAGGTGGTCCGCGTACTCCGGGTCGCCCCAGCACTCGCGCGCCAGCCGGGCGGCCCGGACCTTCGCGTCGTACGCGTACCCCTGCACCTCGCAGGTGGCACGGGGGAAGGGCAGCAGCGTGCCGTCGCGATACGAGATCGAGTCCCAGGAGTCCTTCCAACACTGGTTCTCCAGGCCGGTGTCGGTGTTGCGCCGCTCGTACCAGATGTAGCCGTTGCCGACCAGGTCGGCGTAGTCGTCGATCCACCTGAGCGCGGCCCGGCACTCCTGCTCCAGTTCCCGCACCAGCGACACGTCCCCGCTCCACCGCTCGTACTCGTCGAGCAGCACCACGAACAGCGGCGTCGCGTCGACCGAGCCGTAGTACGGCGAGTGCGGCTGCTCCTCGAACGCGGCCGTCTCGCCGTAGCGCATCTCGTGCAGGATGCGCCCGGGGTCCTCGTCGCGGAAGTCGTCGAGCCGGGTGCCCTGCAACGACGCGAGGATGCGCAGCGTCGTCTTGGACAGCTCCGGGACGAACGGCAGCACCTGTAGGCAGGTCAGGATGCTGTCCCGGCCGAACATCGTCATGAACCAGGGCAGGCCGGCCGCCGGCAGGGCGGTTCCGCCGAGCGACAACGGCGAGAAGCGCAGCGCGGCGAGGTCGACCAGGCTCCGCTGGTAGGTCCGGGCCAGGTGCTCGCACTCGCAGTTCAGCTTCGGCGCGGCGGCGATCCACTCCTGGAGGTCCTGCTGGAGGGCCAGCCGCTCGGGGCCGTGTGCCCGCAAGCCCATCCGCATGTC
>NZ_SMKJ01000011.1:0-45093 GCF_004348615.1 Micromonospora sp. KC207 | reverse complement strand
GGCCGCAGCAGCGGCAGGGCCGGGGCGGCGGGGCTCCCGCGCCGGTCAACGACGCGATGGCCGAGGCGCTGCGCCGCGCCGGGCTGGCCTGACCGACGCGGGAACGGCTGCCGTCGGGTCACTGCCGGCACCCGTTCCCGCCCCGGCGGCACCGGACGGACGGCTTCCCGGGTACGCGGTCGCGCCGCGCACCCGGGACCGTGGCCGCGAGGGGGCGCGCGGGTCGCGTACCGTCGCTCGGGTGGGTGAGGACGACGGCCTCGCATGGCGGGAGCGGCAGCGGCGGGCGGTCCGCGCGCACGCCGAGGCGGACGGGCGGCGGCGGGCGGCCGAGCAGGCCGGGGCGGCGCAGATCGTGGCATGGTTCGTGGCCGAGGCGACTCGACGCAGGCTCCCGACGACCCGGCTGCACGCCCGGTCGTACGACGGCCGGGGCCGCTACCGCACCCGGCTCACCGGCTGGTACGTCGACCGGGCCCGCACCCGGGCGGTGGACACCGCCGGGCGGTGGTATCTGCTGACCGTCCCCGCGAGCCTGCGCGCCCTGGTCCTCGGGGCCGATCCGCCGCCCTCCCCCGCTCCCCTGATCGTCGGCGAGGGCGGGCGCGACGGCGAGTCGATCCCGCTGCGTGACCTGCTCGCCCGGCTGCTGGACGAGGGTGCCGGCCCGGGCTGACGGGGGCCGATCGCTTGCTGACGCGGGGGCCGATGCCGGCCGGCGGGGGCTGCCCCGGGCTCACCGGGCGGTCGCGCCGCCCCGTGGTCAGCGGCCAGCCCTGTCCGCCCGGGCCGTCCGGCGGCGGAACCGCCGGGACAAGCGCCACCACGAAAGCTGCTGCACGGCGAGGGTCGCCAGGCCGGACAGCACGATCGCGCACAGGTTGATCACCAGTTGGAGCGCGGATCCGGCCGCCTCCTGCCACACCCCGTAGGCGACGGCGACGGCGACGTTCGCGGCGGCCGGAACCGTGGTGACCGAGATCAGCACGCCGACGAGCGAGCCGGACTTCTTCGAGGTCAGCGAGAGCATCCCGGCCACGCCGGCCAGCAGGCCGACCACCCAGGACAGCGCGTCGGGCCGCCAGATGAAGTCGGTCAGCGGCCGGTCGGCCAGCAGCATCCCACGGTTCATCAGGCCGGCGGCGGTCAGTGCCCAGGTGCTCAGCACGGTGGCCAGCATGGCGGCCAGGAAGCCCACCGCGAGGGCCTGCACCGAGCGGCCGATGATCGCGGGCTTGCGGCGCAGCAACGCCACGCAGAGGGCGGCGAGCGGGCCGAACTCGGGGCCGACCACCATCGCGCCGACGATCAGGATCGGCTGGTCGAGCAGCACACCGATGCCGGCGATCATGGTGGCCACCACGATCAGCACCAGATACGTCGCGGAGAGTTCGGTCTGCTCGCCGGTCTTGGCGGCGACCTCGTCCCAGACGACCGCGTCAGCGCCGCTGCCCGGCACCTCCCTGGCGGCCCGGTCGGCAGCGGCGGACAGCGTCAGCTCGACGTCGTCGGCGGCGATGCCGCCGTGTGCCTCGACGCCGAGTCGCTGTAGGTCGTGCAGGATGGCGTCGGCCCGCTCGCGGACCACGTCGCAGAGGACGAGATCGCCCCGGGGCCGGCGGGCCGCGCCGGGCAGGACCACCAGGTGAGTCACGCCCGGGTCCCCGCCGAGCAGATCCACCACTGCCGACGACTGGTCCGGCGGGGCGATCACCCGCAGATGCAGCACAGCTCGCTCCCCAGGAGGTGGGCCGGGCCGGACGCCCTGCCGCAGCACCATATACCCGTTCTTGTGGTTCCCGGGCCGCCGCCGGCCGTGAACCGTAACGCGGCACGTCGCACGGGGTTAGTTGGATGAGGATCACGCGTGACGGCCCATGTCGGTCCCCTCGCCGTCGGCCATCCTCCACCGCTTGCTGCGTCACCTCGGTGCCGGCTGCGCCACGCCGGCAGGCCTGCCCGCCGAGGGCTGAGGCGCTCGCGCCCGACGCCGCCCGTCGAAGCACCGCCGTCGCGACCACTTTGGCCATTGGGCCTTTCATTGTGATCAAAGCTGATAAAAGTGGAATACCGCCTGAATCTTCCACAGGAGTCCACCATGAACGCTCACCGTCTCGCGGCCCGGCCTCGCGCCACGTCCTTCAGGGCGTGCGCGGAATTCCTGGGGAAACGGGGATGAACCGACACAGCTACGAGCGGATCAAGCGCTTTCTCGACGTGACGGTAGCGGCCCTGGTGCTCGTCCTGGCCGCCCCGGTGATGGCGGCGACCGCCCTCGCCATCGCCCTGACCATGGGCCGACCGGTCCTGTTCCGCCAGCCCCGCCCCGGGCTGCACGGCGAGCTGTTCGAACTGGTCAAGTTCCGGTCCATGCGGGCCGAGGGCGACCCGCTGTCCCCCGCCCACGACGCCGCGCGGATCACCCCGCTGGGCCGTTGGCTGCGGGCCACGAGCCTGGACGAGCTTCCCTCGTTGTGGAACGTGCTGCGGGGCGAGATGAGCCTCGTCGGGCCGCGTCCCCTGCTCCCCCAGTACGTGCAGCGCTACACCGCCGAGCAGTTCCGCCGGCACGAGGTCCGTCCGGGCGTCACCGGCCTGCAACAGGTACGCGGACGCAACGCTCTCGGCTGGGAGGAACGCTTCGTACTCGACGTCTGGTACGTCGACCACCGCAGCCTCCTGTTGGACCTGCGCATCCTCGCCTCGACGGTGGTCACCGTCCTCCGCCGGGACGGCATCACGGCACCCGGCAGCGCGACCGCCCACGAGTACCGGGGCGTACCGGTGCCCGACCGCGTGAGGGAGCCGGCCCGGTGAGCCCGCACCTGGTGATCGTCGGGTGCGGCGGCCACGGCCGGGAGATCCTCGGCATCGTCCGGGCGGTCAACGACGCGGCGCCCGGCGGCCCCGTCTGGCACGTCCGGGGGTTCGTCGACGACAACCCGGCGGAGGAGAACCGCAAGCGGGTGCAGCGGCTCGGCGTGCCGTGGCTCGGCCCGGTGTCGACCCTGGCCGACGCCGGGGACGCGCACGTCGTGGTCGGCATCGGCGACCCACGGGCGCGCGGGCGGGTTGCCCGCCGGGTCGACTCGTACGGGCTGCCGGCGGCGGTGCTGGTCCATCCGGATGCCACCCTCGGCCCGGACGCGCGCGTCGGCGAGGGCACCGTGCTGTTCGCCGGCGCCCGGGTGACCACCAACGTGGACCTCGGCCGGCACGTACACCTGAACCAGAACGTGACGGTGGGCCACGACTGCGTCTTCGGCGACCACGTCTCGGTCAATCCGCTGGCCGCCGTCTCCGGCGACTGCCGGCTCGACACGGACGTGCTGATCGGGGCGGGCGCGGTGGTGCTGGAGGGACGCCGCGTGGGCGCTGGCGCGACGGTCGGCGCGGCGGCCTGCGTGGTGCGCGACGTGCCGGCCGGCGTGGTGGTGAAGGGGGTGCCGGCGAGGTGAGGGTCGTCGTCACCACCGAGTACCGCTACGCCATGACGCCCGACGGTCGGGTCTGGACCACTCACGCGCACGGCTACGACATCTGGCGGCGCTACCTCACGGCTTTCGACGAGGTACGCGTGGTGGCCCGGGTCGCCGCAGCGCCCCAGGAGCCGAAGACGGCGCTGCGGGTGGACGGCCCCGGGGTCACGGTGCACCCGGTGCCGCACTACGTCGGGCCGCAGCAGTACCTGCGCCAGCGGGTGCCCATCGGCCGCGCCATGGCGACCGCGGCCGAACGCGACGACGCGGTGATCCTGCGTGTGCCCTCCGCACTCGGCTCCCTGCTGGCCGGCGTCCGCCGCCGGCACGGCCTGCCGTACGCCCTGGAGGTGGTGGGCGATCCGTACGACGTGCTCGCGCCGGGGGTGGTCCGCCATCCGCTGCGGCCCCTGCTGCGCCAGCGCTTCGCCACCCGGCTGCGCCGGGAGTGCGGCTCGGCGGTGGCCGTCTCCTACGTGACCGCGGACTACCTCCAGGCCCGCTACCCGGCGGCCCCGCACGCCCCGACGGCCAACGTGTCGAGCATCGACCTGCCGCCCGAGGCGTTCGCCCCCGGCCCGCGTGCCGTCCGGGCCGGCTCCGGGCGTGGGCACACGCTCATCTCGATCGGTACGCTGGATCAGCTCTACAAGGGCGTCGACACCCTCGTCGAGGCGGTGGCGGTGCTGGTGTCCTCCGGGGTCGACGTCCGGCTCGTCCACGCCGGTGACGGGCGGTTCGCCGGGCACCTGAAGGGCCTGGCCGGGGCGCGGGGCGTCGCGGACCGGGTGACGTTCGCCGGCTGGGTGGCACCGGGTGCGCCGCTGCGTGCCCGCCTCGACGCGGCCGACCTGGCGGTGATGCCGTCGCGGACCGAGGGGCTTCCCCGCGCGCTGATCGAGGCGATGGCCCGCGCGCTTCCGGCGATCGGCACGGCCGTCGGCGGAATCCCGGAGCTGCTGTCCCCCGAGGACCTGGTCCGCCCCGACGATCCCGACGCGCTGGCGGGGGCGATCGCCGGGATGCTGGCCGACCCGGATCGGATGACGGTCGCCTCGGCCCGCAACCTGGCCCGGGCCCGGCGCTACTCCCGGGACTTTCTGGAGCCCCGGCGGCACGCCTTCTACCAGTCCGTCCGCGAGGCCACCGACCGGCGGTGAGCGTCCGCCTCCGCGCGCCGGTGGACCGCCCCGCCGGCGCGTCGGGTCTCGCCCCACCCGGTCACGAAACGCGGCGGTGGCGGGAGCCGACCGCTCCCGCCACCGCCACCCAACCCGTACTTCACCAGTGGCGGCCGCCCGCCGTGCCGGCACGCCACGCGCGGTACCAGTCGAAGGTCCGGCGGACCCCGTCCTCCAGCGGCACGGTCGGCTCGAAGCCGGTCAGCCGACGCAGCGTCGCCAGGTCCGGGCAGCGGCGGTGCACCGACCCGGGCGGCGCGGGCATCGGTTGCAGGGCCGGTGCCGCGTCGGCGACCCGCAGCACCAGCTTGGCCAGGTCGCCGATGTTGGTCTGCTCGGCGTCGTTGCCGATGTGCACGATCTCGCCGGCCGCGGCCGGGCAGCGCATGAGCCGCAGCACCGCCTCGACCGCGTCGTCGACATGGCAGAACGCGCGGTACTGGTCGGCGCCCCACACCCGGAACGGGTCCTCCCCGTCGAGGGCGCGCAGCGACATCTCCGGGATGACGTGATCCGTGCCCATCCTCGGGCCGTACACGTTGTGGAAGCGCCCGACCGTGGCGGCGCACCGCCGGGCGCGGGCGGCGTGCACGAAGGCGGCCTCGCCGAGCAGCTTGCTGATGGCGTACGAGAACCGGGGCGACGTGACGTCGGTGATCATGACGGGGACGTCCTCGGCGGTCGGCACCGGCACGACGCGGGCGTCGACGCCGCCGGCGTACACCTCGCTGGTGGAGCTGAAGAAGACCCGGTCGCCGGGCTCGACCCAGTCCAGCAGGTGCAGCGCCGTCAGGGTGTTGACCCGGATCACCCGCGCCGGATCGGCCTCGACGTTGCGCACCCCGACCACGGCGGCGAGCAGGTAGATCTCGTCGCAGCCACGCGGCAGCGCCGCCCACGCCTGCGGCCGGGTCAGGTCCGCCGAGACGACCTCGACGGCCGGGTCGGCGCGCAGCGCGCCGAGGCGCTCGTCGTCGCGGCCCCGGGAGAAGTCGTCGACGACGACCACCCGGTGCCCGTCGGCGAGCAGCCGCTCGGTCAGGTGCACGCCGATGAAGCCGGCACCGCCGAGGACGAGTGCCCGCGTCACGCCGTCACCCGGCCGGTGGGGGCGGCGGCGCGCGGCGCGGGCAGGTACCCGATGCCGGCGTACCGCGCGCCGGCGGCGGTCACCGCCGCCTCGTCGAGGATCCGCCAGGAGTCGTAGACGATGCCCGCCCCGCCGGCTGCGAGCAGCCCACCGACCTCCAGCGCCCGGTAGTCGGGGTGGTCGTTGACCACGAGCACCGCGTCGCTGTCGCTGAACGCCTTGTCCAGGCTGGTCGGCTCGCCGCCGTAGGCCCGGATCACCTGGCCGGGCACCATCGGGTCGTGACCGAGCACGATCAGCCCGGCCGCCTGGAAGACCGGCATCATCGCGGCGATGGGCGTGCCCCGCATGTCGTCGGTGGGGGGCCAGCCCTTGTACGCCCAGCCCAGCACGGCCAGCCGGGCACCGGTGGTGTCGCCGCGCCGCTGCCGGATCAACTCCACGACGGTCTCGGCGACGTGCACCGGCAGGTGCTCGTTGAGCCGCCGGGCCGCCCCGACCAGGAAGGCACCGTCGTCGCCGGCGCTGGACACCATCAGGTACGGGTCCTTCGACAGGCAGCCGCCGCCGACGTACCCGGGCCGGCTCAGGTCCGGCCGGGGATAGTCGAGGTTGGCGGCCCGGATCACCTCAAGCGGGTCGAGTCCGTGCCGCTCGGCGATCAGCGCCACCTCGTTGCCGAACGAGTAGATCAGGTCGGTGTGGCAGTTGTTCGAGAGCTTGACCAGTTCGGCGGCCTCCAGACTGGACACCGGGACGGTCTGCCGGGCGAGCCCGCCGAACAGCTCCAGCCCGGCGCGCAGGCTCTCGTCGTCCAGGCCGCCGACGACCTGGGGCAGCTCGACCAGTTCCCGCAACGCCTGCCCCTGGATGGTCCGTTCCGGCGCCATCACCAGCAGCGCCCGCCCCCACGCCCCGGCCAGCGCCGGCAGCACCACCCGCCGGCTCGTCCCGACGGGGACGGTGCTGCGGACGACCACCAGGGTCTGCGGACCGCACCAGCGGGCCACCTGTCCGGCCGCCGCCGCGAGGTTGGTCAGTTCGGGCCGTCGGGACCGCTCGTCCACCGGCGTGGAGACGCTGAGCACCACCGCGTCGAGGTCCGCCGGCAGTTCGTCGTCGACGAACACCGATCGGCCGACATGCTCGGCGAACACCTCGGCGATGCCCGGCTCGAAGATGTGCGGGCGGCCGTCGCGCAACGCCGTCCGCACCGCCGGGTTCGCGTCCACCCCGTGCACCTCGAACCCCTTGCGCGCCAGCGCGGCGGCCAGCGTCAGCCCGACGTAGCCGAGGCCGACGATCCCTATCCTGCGATACACGTTCTTCTCTTCCCCTCGTTTGTCGTGCTCGGTGCACCGGTCCGCCCACGCGGGCGGACCGCTCAGGCGCCCGCCCCGGCCCAGCTCGCCTTGACCGACTCGGCGAGGTCGTACGAGGGCGTCCAGCCCAGGTCGCGTGCGGCCCGGGAGATGTCGCCGCACATCCAGTCGACCGCCGCCGATCGGCCCGGCGCCGGCTGGTTCTCGCGCACCCCGCCGGTGAAGCCGGCCACCTCCACCATCAGCCGGACCGCCTCCCGGACCGGCACGGCCCGGCCGCTGGCGACGTTGTAGACCCGCTCCGGCAGTCGTCGCGCCCGGACGGCGGCGACCACCGCGGCGGCCACGTCCCGGACGTCGACGAAGTCCCGGTGGGCCGACAGTGGGCCGACGGTGACCGGGTTGCCGGGTGGCGTGGCGCGGCGCAGCAGCGTGGCGACCCGGCCGAGCACGGTGTCGGCGGACAGGCCGGGGCCGATCGGGTTGAACACCCGCAGCGTGACCCCGTCCACCCGGCGCGCGGCAGCGGCCAACTCGACCAGCCGGGTGGCGGTCAGGTGGGTCAGGCCGTACTCGCTCACCGGGCGCGCCTCGTCGCTCTCGGCGGCGGCGTGCCCGTGCGGCACCGGCCCGTACTCGCCGGCGGAGCCGATCCGGACCAGCCGCGCGCCGGGGGCGTCGGCCGCGACGGCCTCGACGAGTTTCGCGGTCACCGACACGTTCGCCGCGACGAGTTCGTCAACCCGCCCGTCCATCCGGCCGGTGCAGGCCACCACCGCGTCGGGTCGGCAGGCGCGCAGCAGCGCGCCCAGTTCGTCGACGCCGCAGGCGACGAGGTCGAGGTCGCGCCGGCCGGGGCAGACCAGCGCCGCGTGCGGGTGGAGGGCGGCGCGGACGTGCCCGCCGATGAATCCGGAGCCGCCGAACACCAGGACGGTGGTCACACCGGCTCCGGGGTACGCGGGGACAGCAGGATCGGCCGGAGCCGCTCGAACGCCCGGTTTGCCTCGTCGTAGTCCTCCGGCCGGCCGATGTCGAGCCAGTACCCGTCGAACGGGTAGCTCGCCGGCGGCTCGCCGCGGTCGAGCAGGTCCAACACGAGTTGGTCGAAGCCGAACGCGAGGCCCTCGGGGTACGCGGCGATGGTGCGCGCCGACAGGCCGTAGACGCCCATGCTGACGCGGTAGTCGAGGACGGGCTTCTCGCTGAACTCGACCACCCGGCCGTCCTCGACCGACAGCACCCCGAAGTCGATCTTCACGGTGCGGCGGAAGGTCGCCACGGTCAGCGGGGCCCCCGAGGCGGCGTGGGTACGCAGCAGGTCGCCGTAGTCCAGATCGGTGAGCACGTCCCCGTTCATCACCAGGAAGTGCTCGGGCAACCGGTCGCGGATGCCGAACAACGGCCCGATCGTCGACAGGGGGACGCTCTCCTCCACGTACCGCACGCGCAGCCCGAACCGGGCACCGTCGCCGACGAAGGCCCGGATCAGCGAGCCGAGGTGGTTGATCGCCAGGGTGACGTCGGTGAACCCGCAGCGTGCGAGCTGGTGCAAAACGATCTCCAGGATCGCGTGGCTGTCCCCGATCGGCACCAGCGGCTTCGGCAGCGAGGTCGTGTACGGCTTGAGCCGCGTTCCCTTGCCGCCGGCCATGATCACTACATGCATCTCTTCATCCGATCCGTCCGCCGCTGCCGGCGCCCCGGCCGCCGGCAGGCGTGAGCCGTTTGCCGCCGGGCGATACGCCCCCGTAACACCCATGGCAACGACCGAGCAGCGCCAGGGAAACGCCCATAACAGACCATTTGCCCGCTTTTGCTCGGTATGGTCCCCGGCCACCCGGACGGAGCTACCTGACCCCTCGGTCCGTCGCGCTGAGTAACGTTCCCGGCCCGGACCTGGTTAGAGGGGTGTCGACGCCACCTGCCCACCCACCGTCGCCACACGAGGAGGATCCGATGACGACCCTGGCTGGTCCCGCCGCACGACCCGTCGACGCGTACGGCGCGACCGGGCCGGTGACCACGGGGAAGCCGGTGGACGACAATGTGTTGGCCGGGGTTCTCGTGACGTCGTTGAGCATCGCGCTGCTGGTGTGCCTACCGGACCTGCGCCACTGGTTCATGGTGCCCACGACCCTGACCGGCATCCTCATCGGCGCCGAGGCGCTCAGGTGGTTCCGCCGGGACACCGACGTGTTCGACCCACGGGCCTGCGCGGGCCTGCTGGGGCTCCAGTTCCTCTACCTCGCGCCGATCTTGAACGTGGCCTTCGACGAGTGGGTGACGGGGGTCTACGACCAACCGGCCTGGCGCGACGCGCTCGGCGCGCTCGGCATCCTCAACGCGGTCGGCACGGGCCTCTACCGGGTGGTGCTCGCCCTCCCCCGCCGGCCACGCCGCCGGCCACGCCGGGTCCGCGCGATGAACATGCCCACCTTCTACCTGACGGGCCTGGCCCTGGCAGGGCTCAGCATCGCCGCCATGGGCTACGAGATCGCCATCTTCGGCGGCCTCGACGGCTTCGTCGACACGATGGCCGACCAGGCGAATCGGGTCGAGGACATGACCGGGCTCGGCCCCCTCATCGTGCTCGCCGAGGCGTTTCCCTACCTCGTCTTCACCCTCGTGCTCGTCCGCTGGCGGAAGACGTTCGCCCGGCACACCGTCCTGCTGGTCCTGCTCGTGCTCGCGCTGACCGTGACCCAGTTCTTCATCGGCGGGCTGAAGGGCAGTCGCAGCAGCACGCTCTGGCCGCTGCTGCTGGCCCTCGTCCTCGTCAACGTCACGGTCCGACGGGTGCCCCGCAAGGTCCTCGCCATGGTGGGGGTCCTCGTCTTCGCCTTCATCTACCTGTACGCCTTCTACAAGCTGGGCGGCACCAAGGCCATCGACGAGATCCGGCGGGCCGGCACGATCCAGGGCGCCGTGTCGGACACGGGGCGGGACATGCCGATGCTGCTCACCGCGGACCTGGGCCGGGCCGACATCCAGGGTGTCATCCTGCACCGCTACCTCGACGGCCAGTTCGAGCCGGTGCTCGGGGCGACCTATGCCAACGCGTGGTTCATGTTCCTGCCCGACGGCCTCTTTCCCAACGTGCCACCCAGCAAGGTCGATGTGGGATCGCGGATCCTCTACAACCCGCTCTACCCGGAGGGACGGGGCGATTCAAGCAAGATCTACGGCATGGCCGGCGAGGGCATCATCAACTTCGGCCTGGTCGGCGGCGTGCTCTCCTTCGTGGCCTTCGGTTTCGTCATCCGAGCCGTCCAGGGCTACTACACGGCGGCCGTGGACGCGCCGGAGCTGGTGCCGAAGCTGATCGCACCCGCGGTGTGGGTTTTCGTCACCACCCAGGGTTCGGACCTCGACAACATCCTGTTCGGCCTCTGCAAGTACTCCATGCCGGTGATCCTGCTGGTGTGGCTGGCCTGCCGGTTCGGCCCCCACCGCAGACGCCCGCTGCCCGCGGTGCCCTGACGCCCCGACGGCCCGGCGCACGGCACCGCCCGGCCGGCCCCACTGCCGACCAAGGAGTTCCCATGACCCTCGCGGACCCGACCGGAACCCGTCCGTCCCAGCACCGTCCACGGGGGCCGGCGCCGGCCGTCCGGGTCCTCCACGTCGTCGGGCGCCTCGACCGGGGCGGCATCGAGACGGCCTCGCTGGACATCTGCCGCACCGTGCCGCCCGAACAGGCGCACCAGACCTTCGTCACCCTGGACGGCTCGGAGGGGTCGCTGGCGCCGGCCTACCGGGCCACCGGGGCCGCCGTCCTGCGGTGTCCGGTCCGTCCGCTCGCCCTGTTGCCCCTGCGGATCTGGCGCTGCCTCCGCGCCACCCGTCCCGACGTGGTCGTGTCCCACATCAGCCTGTTCAGCGCGGTGGTCCTGGCCGCCGCCCGGGTCAACCGGGTGCCGGTACGGATCGCCCGGATCTGGAGCGAGGGCGACGGCAAGCCGGCCTCGCTGCGGCGTCGGCTCCTGCGCGGACTGTGCAGGGCCGTGCTGGCGCACGCCGCGACCGACGTCCTCGGGGTGACGGCCGCGGCGCTCGACTTCGCCGGGTCACGGCCGAACGACCGCCGGTACCGGGTGCTGTACAACGGCGTGGACACCGCCAGGACCGACGGCTGGGACCGCGCCGACGCCCGACGGCGGTGGAACCTGCCGGACGACGTCCCGGTGCTCGGCTACCTCGGTCGGGCCGATCCCGTGAAGAACCGCCCCTTCCTCGTCGAGGTGCACCGCGCCGCGAGAGCACGTCGCCCCGGCACCAGGCTGCTGGTCGCCGGCCCGCTGGGCACCGGCGACCTGACCACCGCGCATCCGGGCGTCGACCGCGACCCGCACGTCGTGCTCGCCGGGGAGGTGGAGGAGATCGGTTCGGTGCTGCACGCAGCCGACGTGCTGCTGCTGCCCTCCACCCGGGAGGGCCTGCCCGGCGTGGTGCTCGAAGCGCTTGCGGTCGGTGTTCCGGTCGTGGCGAACGACCTGCGGTGCCTACGGGAGCTGTCCACCCTCGTCGCGGGGCTGACCCTGGTGCCGCTGAGCGCCGGGCCGCAGGTCTGGGCGCGGGCCGCGCTGGAACAGGCCGGCATGGCCGACGCTCAGCGCGCCGAACTCGCCCGCGTGCTACGCGATTCACCACTCACCCTTCACCACGTCGCGCGACAGTGGTGCCGACTGTGGCGGGTCGACCGGGTCCCCACGTCGTGACGAGCCGCCGCCGGCCGGTGGCGGCTCGTCACCGCGTGGGCTGGAGCCTGGGGCGGATCCCGGCCCAGTCGTGGTGTCGGCGCACGGTCGACAGGATGAAGTCGACCACCCGACGGGAGGTGTCCCCCACCTGGTAGTCCGCCGGGCACGGCACGCCGTGCGCGGCCACCTGCTCGACGGTGAGGGCGACCGCCTCGACGACGCCCACCGGGTCCAGCCCGGTCATGATGATGCCGCCGGCGTCCAGCGCCTCCGGGCGCTCGATCGACTCCCGCAGCGTCACGGCGGGAAAGCCGAGGATGGCGGATTCCTCGCTGATCGTGCCGCTGTCCGACAGGGTGCAGCGCGCCTGGGTCTGTAGGCGTACGTAGTCGAGGAATCCGAACGGCTCGTGGAAGTCGATGGCGTCGAGCGCCACGTCGGCGGCGGAGATCGCCTCCAGCCGCTTACGGGTACGCGGATGGGTGGACACGAGCACCGGCAGCCGCCAGGTGTCCCGGACGGCGGCCAGGCAGTCCAGCAGGCGCCGCAGCCTCGCCGGGTCGTCGACGTTCTCCTCGCGGTGGGCGCTGACCACGAAGTACCCTCCCGGTTCGAGGCCCAGCCGATCGAGCACCGAGGAGGCGTCGACGGCGGCGCGGTGGTGTTCCAGCACCTCGCGCATGGGCGAACCGGTGTGCAGGACGCGGCGCGGGTGCAGCCCCTCGGCGAGCAGGTTGCGACGGGCGTGCTCCGTGTAGACCAGGTTGAAGTCGGCGACGTGGTCGACCATGCGCCGGTTGGTCTCCTCGGGCACGTTGAGGTCGAAGCAGCGGTTGCCGGCCTCCATGTGATAGACCGGCACCCGCATCCGGCGGGCGATCAGCGCCGCGATGCAGCTGTTCGTGTCGCCGAGCACCAGCAGGGCGTCCGGGCGGTACTCCTCGATAGCCGCCTCCACACCGACCAGCACCCCGCCGAGCACCCGGCCGAGGGACGACGTGTCCACCCGCAGGAACCGATCGGGGCGGCGCAGCCGCAGGTCACTGAAGAACACGTCGGACAGCGCCGGGTCCCAGTTCTGCCCGGTGTGCACGAGGACGTGGTCCACCGTCCGGTCCAGCAGATCGAGCACCCGGGACAGCCGGATGATCTCCGGTCGGGTGCCGACCACCGTCATCACCCTGGTCATCAGGGCCACCTCCGTCGTTCGATCCCCGGACCCCCGGCTGCTCACGCCCGCGCTCTACGCGGCGGCCACGGGCTCCGGGTAGGTGTCCGGCCGGGCCGGGTCGAAAAGGTCGTTGGTCCAGAAGAGGGTGAGCAGGTCCTCGTCACCGGTGTTGGTGATGTCGTGCGCCCACATCGTCGGCATGTCCACCACGACCGGCTCGGCCCCGTCGACCGGGAACCGGACCAGCCGCCGCTGGCCGACCCGGCGGAGCCTGATCTCGGCGCGTCCGCGCAGCACGACGAAGCGCTCGACCTTGGCGAGGTGGAAGTGCTGCCCCCGGGTGACGCCGGGGCGGGTGGCCGAGCAGAACGTCTGCCCCCCGCCGCCGTGGGTCCTGACGGCCTCCACCAGTTCACCCCGGTGGTCGACGCGGCGGACGAGCGGCATCGGGTAGCACGCCGGGAAGAGGTGCGAGCGGTAGGTGTTGAACAGCCGCACGTCGTGCCGGTCGGCCAGCGACGGGAGCTCTCCCCCGCGATAGGTCGCCGCGAACCCGGCCAGCCGGTCGGCGAGGGCGCGGACGCCGATCCGCAGCGCCGGCATCGAGGCGTCCCAGACCCCGGCCGGCGGGGCGTCGAGCAGCGCGGCCGCGGCGTCGGTGACGTGCACGAGGCGCAACTCGCGGTCGTCGCGCAGCTCGGGTTCCCTGCCGTCGGCGAGAACCCGGCAGAACGTCGCCGTGACCGAGTTGTAGAACGGCCGCCCGTGCTCGCCGTACAGGTGCGGCAGGTGGTGGTCGACGAGCTGGCAGCCGGCGGCGGCCCCGGCCAGGATCGCCGCCGCCGCCGCCTTCGAGTCGCCGTAGGGGGTGCCGTTGCCGGCCTGGGTGGTGTTCGCGTACACCAGGGTCTTCGGTGGTTGCGCGCAGCGGCGCAGGCCGCGCACGAGCGCCTCGGCGACGGCGACGTTGCCGGCCGCCACCTCGGTCGGCTCCCCACGGTTGACCCCGGCCAGGTGCAGCACCCGGTCGACGCCCCGCAGCCGGTCGGCCAGCACGGCCGCGTCGGCCAGGTCGGCCCGGCCGATCAGGACGGGATCGGGCCAGCCGAGCGCGCGCAGGAGCACCCGGGTGTGCCAGCCGAGGAAGCCCTCTGCG
This sequence comes from Micromonospora sp. KC207, assembly GCF_004348615.1. NCBI lineage: Bacteria > Bacillati > Actinomycetota > Actinomycetes > Micromonosporales > Micromonosporaceae > Micromonospora > Micromonospora sp. KC207. The sequence goes on along the minus strand of NZ_SMKJ01000011.1, from coordinate 30,991 downwards.
CCGGTGATCGCCACCCTCACGAGGTCAGCGCCGGTTCGCGCAGGGCCAGCTCCGCGCGGACCTCGGGCAGGGTGCGCAGCAGCGCCACGATCTCCGGTACGGTCAGTCGCCGCGCGTTCGCGGAGGTGAAGTCCTCAACCGGGTGCCCGCCGAGGATCCCCTCGGTCACGTACGCCGCGTAGTTGAGGTCGCGGGCGTCGACCGGCACCCGGTAGAAGTCGCCGAAGTCCTCGGCCCGCGCCAGCTCCTCTCGGCTGGCCAGCGTCTCGTGCTGCTTCTCGCCGTGCCGCACCCCGATCACGTCGTACTTGGCCGGCACGTCGAAGAGCTGGCACAGGGCGACGAGCAGGTCGCCGATGGCGCACGCGGCGGCCTTGCGGACGAAGATGTCGCCGGCCCGCGCGTGCGCGAAGGCGTGCTCGACCAGTTCCACCGAGTCGGCCAGGGACATCAGGAACCGGGTCATCGCGGGGTTGGTCACCGTCGGCATCGCGCCGGCCTTGATCTGCTCGATGAACAGCGGGATCACCGAGCCGCGGGAGTACATGACGTTGCCGTACCGGACGCAGGACACGACGGTGTTGCCACCCGGGTTGCCCCGGGCGTGCGCCTGGGCGACCTTCTCCATGATCGCCTTGGTCAGGCCCATGGCGTTGATCGGGTGGACGGCCTTGTCCGTGCTGAGCACCACCACCGAGCGGACGCCGTTGCGGGTGGCCGCCTCGATGAGGTTCGCGCTGCCCAGCACGTTGGTGCGGACGGCCTCCAGCGGAAAGAACTCGCACGACGGCACCTGCTTGAGCGCGGCGGCATGGAAGACGAAGTCGACCCTTCGGCAGGCGCGTTCCACGCTGTCGTAGTCGCGCACGTCGCCGACGTGGTAGCTCACCCGCTCGTCGCCGAGGGCGCGGCGCATCACGTCCTGCTTGGCCTCGTCCCGGCTGAACACCCGGACCTCGCCCACACCCCGATCGAGCAGCCGCCGGGTCATCGTCCGGCCGAACGAGCCGGTCCCTCCGGTGATCAACACCCGACGCCCCGCTGTCGTTGGGTTCATCAGCGTTCCCCGTCCCCGACCTTGTTCGGACTGTCGTTCGTCGTTGAAATCAACGACCCAGACCACAGCCAGTCACGCAATAGCATCAAAAGGTACATATTGCGCTCAGGGTCAGTGCCGGACCGAATCCAGGAAATCGGTCAGCGCCCGTGCGTAGATCCGGAAGTCGAACGCCTCCAGCGCCCGTCGGCGAGCGGCCTTGCGCATGAGGCACCGATCCTCCACGCTCAGCCGCAGCGCCCGGTGCAGGGTCTCGACGAGACCGTCCACGGAGTGGTCGGGGCAGACCAGCCCCTCGACCCCGTCCGTCAGGTACTCACCCAGGTCGCTGGTCAGGTTGGCGATGACCGGCGTGCCGTTGGCCAGGCTCTCGCCGAACTTCGTGGGGAACCCGGCCCGGTTGAAGCGCGTCGGCGGGCGCAGCAGCACGCTGAAGTCCGCCTCCCGGACCTCGGCCCACACCTCCTGCTGCGGCAGCCGACCCAGCACCCGCACGCCGGCCGGCACCGGCTCGCCCCCGAGCAGTTCGCGGACCCGCTCGACGGTGGGACCGACGACCCGCAACTCGACCCGGCACCCGGCCCCGTTCACCTGCCGCACCGCCCGCACGATGGTGGCGACGAGGTCCTTGCGGCCCGGATCCCCCGCGTACACGAGGCGGACGGCATCGCCCTCGTCGGGCCGGCTGTCGGCGAGGCCGGCCAGCCCGCACGCGTTAAGTGTCGGCGGCACCCGCAGGACCGGCAGGCCGTACCCCCGGAAGTGGTCGCTCAGGTAGGAGCTAACCGCGATGACGCCGGCACAGCGCGGGTAGTGGTACCGGAACGCCAGCAGCGCGCTGAGGTACGGCGGGGCGAACCGGCCGCCCCGGAGCTGCTCGGGGCTGTACCGGTCCACCACGTCGGCGATCACGGGCACCGCGTTCCGACGACACCAGTTCCGCAGGCGCGCGGCGTACGGGGCGTCACCGTTGTAGAGCACGACATGACTTGGCCTCGTGGGCCGACTGTCCAGCCAGCGCACCGTCCGCGCCCCCCAGCTCCACCACGCCCGCACCGCCTTGTCGATCTTTCCCGCCCCAACCGGCGGGATCTCGCCCATCCCGAGGTAGGACACCGAGCCGGGCCCTACCGCCTCGGGCAGCGGGGTCAGCCCTGGACCGTGCTCGCCGCAGGCGACGACGACGTGGCGCCCCGCCGCCGCGAGCGAGCAGGCGATGCCGTGGACCCGCCGGGAACTCGCCTGGCCCCAGGGAAACCGGAAGGGACCGACAATCGCCACCCAGTCCGCCCGGTCGGCCGTCTGCGTCATGGTCTCGATCTCCGTTCCTGGCGGATTCCGGTGGCGGCGCTGCCCTGCTCAACGGCGTGCCCGGCGGACGGACTCGCCGGGCGGGGGCTGTCGTACCGGGCGAGCGTCCGCCGGTAGCCGTACAGCCCGGCGGGCAGCACGGTCAGCGCGTACACGGCGGTGCCGACGAAGGGGATGGCGGCGATGCCGTACGCCTCGACGGCGTGCCACTTGGCCACCGCGGCGACGGCGACGTAGGCGATCAGCCCGACCATCTGCGGGCGGACCACCCCGGCAGCGTTCTGGACCATCATCAGGGCCGAGAACGAGCCGATCAGCAGGAACCACAGTGCGAGGCCGCCGAGCAGCCACCGGTTCCCGTCCAGCGGCACCGGCAGCCAGGCGGCGAACAGTAGATCGCCCGCCACCACCAGGCCGATCGCCGGCGGCACGGTGGCGAGCAGGGAGAGCGCGACCATCCGACGGACCGTCCGCCGGATCCAGGGCAGGTCGCCGCGGGCCAGGGCGTCACCGTTGGCCGACCAGAGCGGCAGGTTGAGCATCGTCACGAGCGCGCCGAGCAGGAGGGCCAGCCGAGCCGGCACCGCGTACGCGGTGACACTCTGCGGTCCGAGGGTGTGCGTGATGATCAGGTTGTCCATGTTGGTGGACAGCCCGGTCAGGACGGTCACCAGGAAGAACATCCCGCCGAGGCGGATCAGCGCGGCCCCCAGCCTGCAATCGACCGCGCCGATTGCCGGCCGTAGTCCGGGCATCCGCCGGCCGTAGACCCACACGCTGTTGGTCAGGTTGGCCAGCAGCGGCCCCGCCGACGCGGCGGCGACGACCGCGACGGCCGGCAGCCCGAGCCACGCCACGAGCAGCACGAGGGGGACCGTCGCCAGGGCGCCCGCCCCCTGCCACAGGTTGCTCTCGCCCACCTGCTGGTAGGCGTACTGCACACGGACCACCAGGGCCAGCGGAATGTTCACCAGGAACGAGGTGAGGCAGATCAGGACCACGGCCCGGGTCTGCGCGGGGTCCACCACCCCCGTCACGTTGAACAGCGACGTCCACGGCACCAGCCAGGCCAGCGACCACAGCAGCGCGCACAGCACCACGGCCACGGCGGTGAGCACCGCGTAGGCGGTGGAGACGTACCCGCGCGCGCGGGCCGTGTCACCGCTGGCGTAGCAGGGCGCGAGCTTGGTCATCAACCCCGCGCCGAGGCCCAGGTCGGCGAAGGCCGCCATCCCCGTCAGGGCGAGCACCGCCATCCACAGCCCGTAGCGCTCCGCACCCAGCCGGGACAGGCAGATCGGGATGAGGAGCACCGGCGCCAGCAGGCCGGCACCCCGGGCGAGGCCGGCGGTGAGGACACCGGCGGCGAGCCGGCGGCTACGGCCGGCCCCGGGGGGCGGCTCGGCGGCGGGCACCCGCGTGCCGGTATCCGGCGGCCCCTCGGGCGCGACGGTCCCCAGCGCCGAGTGGGGATCCGGCATGGTCAGCGACCGGCGGGCACGCGACCGGCCATCCAGCCGACGGTGGCCTCCAGACCGGCGCGCAGCGGGTGGGGACGCACGGCGGGAAACAGCTCACACAGCCGCGCGGAGTCCGCCTGGGAGTCTCGTACGTCCCCGACGCGCGGCGGGCGGTGCACCGTCTCCAGCCGCCGGCCGAGCACCGCCTCCAACTCGGCGACGAGGTCGAGCAGCGAGACCCGGGCGCCGAACGCGAGGTTCACCGTGTCCGGGGTGTGCACCCTGCGCAGGATCGCGTCCACGAGCACGGCGGTGACGCTGCCGACGTAGGTGAAGTCGCGGGTCTGCAGGCCGTCGCCGAAGATCTCCAGCGGGCGGCCGTCCAGCGCGGCCGAGACGAAGCGCGGGACCACCGCCGCGTACGCGTGGTCGGCGGCCTGCCGGGGCCCGAAGACGTTGAAGAACCGGAACGGCAGCACGGGCAGCCCGTAACAGGCGGCGTACGCGTTGGCGTATGCCTCGGTCGCGAGCTTCGACACCGCGTACGGGCTCATCGGCATCGGGCGCAGCGTCTCCCGCCTCGGCAGCACCGGGTTGGCTCCGTACACCGACGACGAGGACGCCAGGATGGTCTGCCCGACGCCGTGCCGCCGCGCCGCCTCCAGCACCGTCAGGGTGCCGGTGGCGTTGGCGTGGTGGCTGCGCAGCGGGTCCGCGATGGATCGGGGGACCGACCCGAGGGCACCCAGATGCACCACGCTCGCCGCGCCGGGAACAGCCTCGTCGAGCAGGTCCGGGTCCATGACGGAACCGACCAGCAGGCGAACCGGGAGGTCCGCCACGTTGTCCAGCGCGCCCGTGGACAGGTCGTCCACCACCACGATCTCGCTGATCCCGTCGGCCCGGAGGAGTTCCCGGACGAGATTGGCACCGATGAAGCCGGCGCCCCCGGTCACCACGACCCTCACGACCCGGCCCCCGTCATGGTCACCGCGCGCATGGCGCTCCTTCCCCCGCGACCCCGGGCCGTAGCCGGCCCGGGTTTCCGTTAGGGGTAACGGATCACCTCCGCTCAGGTTATCTGGATCCGGCGATGTCGCTCGGGATCACGCCCGCTCGAGCACCGCCGTCACCAGTTCCTTGGCCTCCTGCTGGATCCGGGCCAGGTGCTCCGGCCCCTGGAAGGACTCGGCGTAGATCTTGTAGACGTCCTCCGTGCCGGACGGTCGGGCGGCGAACCAGCCGGACCCGGTCGTCACCTTCAGCCCGCCGATAGCCGCCCCGTTGCCGGGCGCGGTCGTCAGCGTCGCGGTGATCGGCTCGCCGGCCAGCTCGGTCGCCGTCACCTGCTCGGGCGAGAGCTTGGCCAGCACCGCCTTCTGCCGCCGGTCCGCCGGGGCGTCGATGCGCGCGTACGCGGGGGCGCCGAAGCGATCGGCCAGCTCCGTCCAGTGCTGGCTGGGCGTCCTGCCGGTCGTCGCGATGATCTCGGCTGCGAGCAGGCAGAGCAGGATGCCGTCCTTGTCGGTGGTCCACGTGCTGCCGTCGCGGCGCAGGAAGGACGCCCCGGCGCTCTCCTCGCCGCCGAAGCCGACCGCCCCGTCGAGCAGGCCCGGTACGAACCACTTGAACCCCACCGGCACCTCCAGCAGCGGCCGGCCCAGGTCGGCGGCGACCCGGTCGATCATCGAGGAGGAGACCAGGGTCTTGCCGACCGCGGCGTCGCGGCCCCAGTTCGACCGGGTACGGAACAGGTGACCGATTGCCACCGCGAGGTAGTGGTTGGGGTTGAGCAGGCCCCCGTCGGGGGTGACGATGCCGTGCCGGTCGGCGTCGGCGTCGTTGCCGGTGGAGACCTGGTAGTCGGCGCGGGCCGCGATCAGCGACGCCATCGCGTTCGGCGAGGAGCAGTCCATCCGGATCTTGCCGTCGCCGTCGAGGGTCATGAACCGCCAGGTCGGGTCGACCGTCGGGTTGATCACCGTGAGGTCGAGCCCGTGCCGCTGCGCGATCTCCCCCCAGTACGCGACGCTGGCCCCGCCGAGCGGGTCGGCGCCGATGCGCACCCCGGCGGCCCGGACGGCGTCGAGGTCGAGCACGGCGGGCAGGTCGTCGACGTAGCGGGCGAGGAAGTCGTACGCGCCGGTGGTGTCGGCGGCGCGGGCCCGCGCGTACGGGATGCGTTTGACCTCCTTGAGCCCGGCGGCGAGGATCTCGTTCGCGCGGTCCTGGATCCACCTCGTGACGTCGGAGTCGGCCGGGCCGCCGTGGGTCGGGTTGTACTTGAACCCGCCGTCGTCGGGCGGGTTGTGCGACGGAGTGATCACGACGCCGTCGGCCAGCCCGGAGGCGCGGCCCCGGTTGTGGGTGAGGATCGCGTGCGACACCGCCGGGGTGGGGGTGTACCCGTCGCGGCTGTCCAGCAGCACGGTGACCCCGTTGGCGGCGAGCACCTCCAGCGCGTCGACGGCCGCCGGGGCGGACAGCGCGTGGGTGTCCCGGCCGAGGAAGAGGGGCCCGCCGAGGCCCTGCCGGCGGCGGTAGTCGCACAGCGCCTGGGTGACGGCGAGGATGTGGTCGGAGTTGAACGCGTTGCGCAGGCTCGACCCGCGGTGCCCGGAGGTGCCGAAGGAGACCTGCTGCGCCGGGTCGTCCGGGTCGGGATGCTCGGCGTAGTAGGCGGTGACCAGCCGGGGCACGTCGACCAGGTCGGCGGGCTCGGCGGGCTGACCGGCGCGGGGGTGGGCCACTGCTGCAACCTCCAGGGACGCTACGGACGATGGGGCTTTCCCGGCGGGGCCGGGGTCACACGTGACGGGGGCACCGCGACTGGGCACGGCGGCCGGCTCAGGGCTCGACCCGCTGCCCCTTGCCGATCACCACGATGCCGTTGTCGGAGACGGTGTAGCGCTGCCGGTCCTTCTCCAGGTCGACGCCGATCTCGGCCCCCTCGGGGACGATCACGTTCTTGTCGAGGATGGCCCGGCGGACCACGGCGTGCCGGCCGATGTCCACACCCTCCATCAGCACCGAGCCGTCGACGTGCGCCCAGGAGTGCACCTTGACCTTCGGCGAGACGATCGAGTTCTCCACCAGGCTGCCGGAGATCACCGCGCCGGGCGAGATCATCGAGCCGACGGCCCGGCCGACCCGCTCGCCCCACTGGTGGACGAACTTGGCCGGCGGGTACGGCGGCTGCTCGGTGTAGATGGGCCAGTCGAAGTTGTAGAGGTTGAACACCGGGTGCACGTTTATCAGGTCCATGTGGGCGTCGTAGAACGAGTCGAGCGTCCCCACGTCCCGCCAGTAGCCCCGGTCGCGGTCGGTGCTGCCCGGCACCTCGTTGTCGCGGAAGTCGTAGACGTTGGCCTCGCCGCGCTCCACCAGCATCGGAATGATGCTGCCGCCCATGTCGTGCTTGCTGGTCTTGTCCTCCGCGTCCCGCTCGACCACCTCCAGCAGCGCCTTGGTGGTGAAGACGTAGTTGCCCATCGAGGCGTAGATCTGATCGGGCGCGTCAGGCAGGCCGACGGCGTCGGTGGGCTTCTCCCGGAACGACCGGATCCGCCGGCCGTCGGAGCCGACCTCGATCACGCCGAACTGGTCGGCCATCGACAGCGGCTGCCGGATGCCGGCGACGGTCACCCCGGCGCCGGAGGCGATGTGGTCGTCCACCATCTGCCGGGGGTCCATCCGGTAGATGTGGTCGGCGCCGAAGACGATGACGTAGTCGGGCTGCTCGTCGTGGATCAGGTTGAAGCTCTGGTAGATCGCGTCGGCGGAGCCGGCGAACCACCAGGGACCCCGGCGCTGCTGCGCCGGCACCGGCGTGACGTAGTTGCCGAGCAACGTCGACATCCGCCACGTCATGGTGATGTGCCGGTCCAGTGAGTGGGACTTGTACTGGGTCAGCACGACGATCTTGATGAAGCCGGCATTGGCGAGGTTGGACAGGACGAAGTCGACCATGCGGTACATCCCGCCGAACGGGACGGCGGGCTTCGCCCGGTCTGCGGTGAGTGGCATCAGGCGCTTGCCCTCTCCACCGGCCAGGACGATCGCGAGCACCTTGTCAGCCATGCCCAGACGCTAACCACCCGCGTGCCACTTCACCACTCGTACGGACGGACTTCTGCACTAGGGTGCGGGGCATGAGCGCCTCCGCCCCGGCCACCGCACCGCTCCGCGTCGATCTGCTCACCCGCGAGTACCCGCCGGAGGTATACGGCGGGGCCGGCGTGCACGTCGAGTACCTGGCCCGCGAGCTGCGTCGACTCGCCGACGTGCGGGTGCACTGCTTCGGCGCACCGCGCACCGAGCCGGGCGTCACCGCGTACGCCGAGCCGGCCGCCCTCGCCGGCGCGAACGCCGCGCTGCGCACGATGGGCGTCGACCTGGAGATGGCCGCCGCCTGCGCCGGCACCGACGTGGTGCACAGCCACACCTGGTACGCCAACCTGGCCGGGCACACCGCGAAGCTGCTGCACGGCGTCCCGCACGTGGTCACCGCGCACAGCCTGGAGCCGCTGCGCCCGTGGAAGGCCGAGCAGCTCGGCGGCGGGTACGCGCTCTCGTCCTGGTGCGAGCGCACGGCGTACGAGGCGGCGGACGCGATCATCGCGGTGAGCGCGGGGATGCGCGCCGACGTGCTGGCGGCGTACCCGGCGGTGGACCCCGAGCGGGTGAAGGTGGTCTACAACGGCATCGACACCGCCCAGTACGCCCCGGAGCGCGGCACCGACGTGGTGGACCGGCTCGGCATCGACCCGGCCCGCCCCAGCGTCGTGTACGTGGGACGGATCACCAAGCAGAAGGGGCTGCCGTACCTGCTGCGGGCGGCCCGGGAGCTGCCGTCCGACACCCAGCTCGTGCTGCTCGCCGGGGCCCCCGACACGGCGGAGATCGCCGCCGAGGTGGAGGGCCTCGTGGCCGAGCTGCGGGCGACCCGATCCGGGGTGATCTGGGTGGCGGAGATGCTGCCCAAGCACGAGGTGATCCAGGTGCTCACCCACGCCACCGTCTTCGTCTGCCCCTCGGTCTACGAGCCGATGGGCATCGTCAACCTGGAGGCGATGGCCTGCGAGACGGCGGTGGTGGCCACCGCCACCGGCGGCATCCCCGAGGTCGTCGCCGACGGCGAAACCGGGCTGTTGGTGCCCATCGAGCAGGCCGCCGACGGCTCGGGCCGGCCGCTGGAGCCGCAGCGGTTCGTGGCCGACCTGGCGGCGGCGATCAACGAGATGCTGGCCGACCCGGCGAAGGCCGGTGAACTGGGCCGGGCCGGGCGGCGGCGGGCCGTCGAACACTTCTCCTGGGACGCGATCGCCGCCCGCACGATCGACGTCTACCGCTTGGCCGGCGCGTAAGGAAGGGCCCCCTGTCAACGCCTGCGGTATAGAAGGGTTCCCTTCTCACCAGCCACAGTAGGGCGCGGCACGCTGGCGCAGCGGCAAGTCAGGGGCGGGTGCGGCAAGTCAGGGGCGGGTCAGGTGACACCGAGGGTGGCGGCGAGGCGGGTCAGGCCGGCCGGGGCGGCGGCGGAACGCGCCACGACGGCGACCAGTTCCCGTGCCGCCGGGCGGTCGTGCACCTCGCCCCGGGCGGTGCGCTCCGCGTCCAGCACCGCCCGGCCGGCGCGGAGCCCGTCGCCGGCCGAGGCGTACAGCCGGGCCACGTCCAGCAGGTACGCGGCCCGGTGCTCGGTCGGCAGCCACCGCCACCCGTCGCCGGGTACCAGCTTCTCGTGGCGTACGGTCGCCGCCGCAACCTCGCCGAGCGCGGACCCGGCCACCACCCGGGCGGCCTCGACCGTTGCCGGGCCGAAGCCCCCACCGCCGATGCCTTCGGGCTCGGCGGCCCGGGCGGCCTTTCCGGCACGGCCGAGCAGCTCGTGGGCGGCCCGCTCGTCGCCCCGGCCGGCGGCGGCGAGGGCGGCCTGGAGCAGCAGCGTCCCGCGCAGGGCCCAGCCATCGGCGGGCGCGGCACCGGGCCGGGAGGGCCCGACGCGGTGGGCGGCCACGACCGCCGCCTCCACCGCCGACCGCAGCCGGCCGCTCGCCCGCAGGGCCTGACACAACGGTACGGTCGCGGCGGCGGCCAGCCACGGGTCGCCGGCGGCCGTGGCGACGGCCAGCCCCCGGTCGGCGGCCAGCCACGCCAACTCCCCCTGGCCGAGCTTCACCAGCACCAGGGCGACGAGCCCGTACCCGGACCCCAGCAGCTCGTCGGCAGCCCGGCCCGGACAGGTGGCGCGCGCCTCGCGGGCGGCGTCGAGCAGGCCGGGCAGCAGGCCGAGCAGCTCCCGGTACCGGGCGTGCCGGTAGCTCTGCTCCGCGTGGCCGAGCCGGGCCCGCACCTGCGCCACGTCGGGCGGCCGGGCGGGTGCCACCACGTGGTACCGGGCGAGGGCGGCCCGAATCCCCTCCACGCCCGCCGAGGCCGGGTCCACCGGGCCGGGCCGGTCCGCCAGCAGCATTTCCAGGTCGATCCGGAGCGCCTCGGCGACCTCCCGCAGGTTGGACACCCGCTCCAGCCGGCGCACCCCGCGCTCGACCTTGTCGACCCAGCTCTTCGACTTGCCGAGGCGGTCGGCGAACTGCTGCTGCGTCATGTTGCGCCGCACCCGCCAGTGGGCGACCCGGCGACCGACCGGCAACTCGTTCACCGCCGGGCCGTCCCGCTCACCCGAGGATCCCAACGAGCAACAGCACGAGTACGACCAGCGCGATCGTCAGACCGTAGGCGTACTGCCGACGGCTGATCGGCGTGCGGTCGGGCCGGGGCGGACCGGGCACCCGATCCCCGTCGGGTTGCGGAGGCCGGCCGTCCGGCATCGGGTACGCCGCCGGCAGCGGCCCGTCATGCGGGCGCTCACGCATCTGCGCCTCCTTCCGAGTTGCGGTCGGGGGGTTCGTCCGAGTGAGGGCACTCCAGTTTGCTGACGAGAGAACCCCTGCAACCATCAACATAGAAGGCACTGCCGTCACAGTCAACAGAGAATGCGCGGCGCGTCACTCCGAGTGCGAAGATCGGATCGCTGACGAGAGGTGGCGCCACCATGCCGCAAGCCCCGCTTTACGAACTGATCATCACCGACATCGTGGCCTCGATCCGCGCGGGCACCTTGAAGCCCGATGACAAGCTGCCATCCATCGAGGAGATGCGCGGGCAGTACCAATCGAGCGCATGGCCGGTTCGATTCGCCCTCCGGATCCTTGAGGAACGAGGCTGGATCATCACTCGGCAGGGCAAGGGGTCGTTCGTGGCACCGAACCCTCCGGCACAGGCAGAGAGATGAAGGCCGGTAGATCTTGGTGAGTTTCGGCCCTCAGCGGGGCCAGTTGATACCAAGATCTACCAGTTCAGGGGCCACCCGTCGCCTCGCAAGCGCTACACGTGGCCACCCCCTTACTCTGCACCCACTCACGCAACGCGACGAGCCCTCACCCCATCCCCACATCTGCGATCTTGAGTAGCGGCTGCTCGGCGAGACGCCGAACGGGCTGACGAGAGGTGATCCACATGCCCCGCAAGCCTGTCTATGAGCAGGTCATCGATGACGTCACCGCGTCGATCCGAGGAGGCACGCTCAAGCCCGGCGACAAGCTGCCAACGATCGCGGAACTGGCCCGGCAGTACAACTCGTCCGACAACCCGATCAGACGGGCCCTCTGGATCCTCGATGAGCGGGGTTGGATCGAGGTGCACCAGGGCAAGGGCTCGTTCGTGGCGCAGAGTCCTCCGACCTAGCTAGGGGACTATCGCGTACAGCCGGTCGGTGGGGTCGACCACGGCGTTGAGTCGCGCGCCGACCTTGAGGCTGGGATGCTCCTTGCACTGCGAGGCGGTTGCGAACGGCTCGAACCCGGGCCCGCTGATCAGCAGGCTCACCTCGATCCCGCTCTCCTCGCCGAGTGAGGCGGGCCGCACGGCGGTGATCTCGGCGCTCGCGGCAACGCCGACCGACTCCAGTCGGCGCTGGTCCCGTCGGGCGCGGTCATGCAGGCGCGCTTCGTACCGGGCCAGCCCGACGCACGACATGGTGACCCCGGCTCCAGCCGCCCCCATGATCCACCGGTTGACGGTGGGCTCGTCGGTGGCGAGGAAGGCGGCGGCGTACACCAGGAAGGGGCCGATCGCCACCAGCCCGAGCCCCAGGACGCCGAGGACCAGCCGCCAGAATCCGCCGGTGGGTAGGTTCGCCTGACGCGGACCGGCGGCATCGTCGCCGATCAGGGTGAGTGCGCTGCGACCTGGCACGAATCCCCCTGGCACCACTGGCATGCCGTCACCCTAACGGGGTCACCGCACGCCCGGCTGACGCACCGACGACACCTTGCCCGTCTTTCAACGGCGGCAAGACGAGGACCGGGCCGACAGGCCGTGACCACGCGTAGCGGGGGCCCGTCCCACCGCCCGCCGGGGCGTCCGGGATCGGACCAGCAGCGCCGACCGGGCTCCAGCGCTCCGCGAGGACTTGATCGCGGACCGTGATTCCGCGTAGCGTCTGGCATCGATGGATACGAACGGGTCCGCGCAGATGCTGGACATCCTCGACAAGGTGGCGCCGGCCGAGTTCGTCCCGGCCAGCCCGCACAACTTCGTTGTGCGGCCGGGCGAGTCGGTGCCGGCGGAGAGCGTGCTCGGCGACCCCGACGTCAGCCTGCACTGCCTCGACGACGAGCAGCGCCTGGCGTACTTCGTGCAGGCCCCGCCGGGTGTCGACCTGGCCGGCGGGTCGTTCTTCTACCTCGACCAGTACCGGGCCGCGCAGCGGCTGATCACGGTGCCCTACGACACCCTGCACCGGCTCGCCGACGGCCTGCCCGACCCGGCCCGACTGATCCTGGTCTACTCCGTCGGGCGCTGCGGGTCGACGCTGCTCAGCAGGGCTTTGGGCGAGATGGCCGGGGTGCGCAGCTACTCCGAGCCCGACGTCTTCACCGAGATCGCGCTGCTGCGGCACGAGGACCCGAGCCGCGACGCGGAGTACGCGCGGCTGATCCGCAGCTGCGTCCGCGTCCTCGGCAACGCCGGGGGTGGGGGCTGCGGGACGCTGGCGGTCAAGTTCCGGGCCAGCGGCATCCAGCTCGGCGACCTGTTCCACCAGGTGTTCCCCGATGCCCGAAGCGTGTTCCTGCACCGCGACGCGCGCCCGTGGCTGGAGTCGATGCACCAGGGCTTCACGCCGCACCTGCCCGACCCGCAGGCGCAACTGGCGTTCCTGAGGTACGTGCTGGCCCAGGCCCCGCTGATCATGCCCTTCGTCGCCGGGCACGAGCGGCAGCCGACGCCGACGGAGGCGTACATGTTGACCTGGCTGTCGGTGCTGGACCGCTACCGGACGCTGCGCCGCGACGGGGTGCCGCTGCTGCCGGTGGCCTACGAGGCGCTCGACGCCGACCCGAAGGCGACCCTCGCCGCCGTGCTGGCCCACTGCGGCCTGCCGGCCGACGGCGTGGACGCGGCGCACGGGACCTTCGCGGCGGACTCCCAGGAGGGGACCCTGCTCTCCCGGGCGAGCCGCCGCAGCAATCCGGCACCGGCGCTCGGCGCGGAGGACTTCGCGCAGGCGCGGGCGGTCCTGGCGGAGCTTCCGGTCGTCGACCCCGGTGATCCGCTCGTGCGCGGGCTGATCGAGACGTAGCAGGATGCGGGGAGAGCTTGCCCGCGCGCGAGACGATCTCGCACAGGTAGGTTGACAGGGTGACAGGACGGTTCCCGATCGAAGACGTCTCCCCCGCCGTCTCCTGCGGTCGCTACCCGGCCAAGGCGGTGGTCGGCGAGGCGGTTCCGGTGTCGGCCCGCGCCTACCGGGAGGGGCACGACGCGCTCGGCTGCAACGTGGTCTGGCTCGGCCCCGACGGGCGGGCACGGCCGTTCACCCGGATGCGTCCCGGCGAGCCCGGCCAGGACCGGTGGCACGCCACCATCCGTCCCGACGCCGTCGGCGCGTGGACCTTCGCCGTCGAGGCGTTCCAGGACCCGTACCTGACCTGGCAGAACGCGGTGACCAAGAAGATCGCCGCCGGGCAGGGCCCGACGGAGCTGGCCAACGACCTGGCCGAGGGCGTACGCATGCTGACCGCCGCCCTGGACCTGGTGCCGGCCGGCGACGCCGCGCGGGTGCGGGCGGCGGTGGCCGCACTCGGCGACGCCGGCCGGGAGCTGCCCGCCCGGGTCGCCCCGGCCCTCGACCTGGCCGACCTGCTCTGGGCGCACCCGGTGCGCGAGCTGGTCACCACCGGCGACGAGTACCGGCTCTGGGTGGACCGCCCCCGGGCGCTCTTCTCCGCCTGGTACGAGTTCTTCCCCCGCTCCGAGGGTGCGATCCCGGCGACCGTCGACGCCCCGGCCCGCTCCGGCACCTTCGCCACCGCGATGGACCGGCTGCCCGGCGTCGCGGCGATGGGCTTCGACGTGCTGTACCTGCCGCCGATCCACCCGATCGGCCGGGTCAACCGCAAGGGCCGCAACAACGCGCTCACCGCCGGCCCCGACGACGTGGGCTCGCCCTGGGCGATCGGCGCGGCCGAGGGCGGCCACGACGCCATCCACCCCGACCTGGGCACGCTGGAGGACTTCCGCGACTTCGTGGCCGCCGCCGTCGAGCAGGGCCTGGAGGTGGCGATGGACCTGGCGTTGCAGTGCGCGCCGGACCACCCGTGGGTGACCGAGCACCCGGAATGGTTCACCACCCGGGCCGACGGCAGCATCGCGTACGCGGAGAACCCGCCGAAGAAGTACCAGGACATCTACCCGCTGAACTTCGACAACGACCCCGAGGGCATCCGCGCGGAGGTGCTGCGGGTGGTGCTGCACTGGGTCGGCGAGGGCATCCGCATCTTCCGGGTGGACAACCCGCACACCAAGCCGTTCGACTTCTGGCACTGGCTGATCGCCGAGGTGAAGAAGGTCGACCCGGACGTGCTGTTCCTGGCCGAGGCGTTCACCCGGCCGGCGATCATGCACGGGCTCGGCAAGATCGGCTTCACGCAGTCGTACACCTATTTCACCTGGCGCACGACGGCGGCCCAGATGCGGGAGTACTGCGAGGAGCTGGTCGCCTCCGCCGACCACATGCGCCCCAACTTCTGGCCCAACACCCCCGACATCCTGCACGAGTCGTTGCAGCACGGCGGCCCGCCGATGTTCAAGATCCGGGCGGTGCTGGCCGCGCTGCTCTCCCCGTCCTGGGGCATGTACGCCGGCTACGAGCTGTTCGAGCACGTCGCCCGCCCCGGCGCGGAGGAGTACCTCGACAACGAGAAGTACGAGCTGCGCCCCCGGGACTGGGCCGGCGCGCAGGCGCAGGGGCGGTCACTGGCCCCGTTCATCGCCACCCTCAACCGGGTCCGGCGCGACAACCCGGCCCTGCACCGGCTGCGCAACCTCGTCTTCCACGACATCGACAACCCGGCGCTGCTGTGCTGGTCGAAGCACGACCCGGACACCGGCAACACGGTGATCGTGGTCTGCTCGTTCGACTCGCAGGCCGTGCAGTGGGGCAACACCACCCTGGACATGCCGGCGCTGGGCCTGGACTGGCCCGACCGGTTCACCGTGCACGACGAGCTGACGGGCGCGGCCTACGACTGGGGCCAGCGCAACGCCGTCCGGCTCGACCCGTACCTCCAGCCCGCGCACGTGTTCACCGTGCGCCGGCCCGTCTCCGGGGGCACCACCGCCCCCACCGCCGCTGCTGACAAGGACGAGGCCCGATGGACGAGCTGATCGCCGGCACCGCGCACGACCCGCACGCCGTGCTCGGCGCGCACCCCGCCGGCGGGCGCACCACGATCCGCACCCTGCGCCGGGGGGCCCGGACGGTGAGCGCCGTCGTCGGCGGGCAGCGGTACCCGATGACCCGGGTGCACGACGCGGGCGTGTTCGAGGTCGTCCTGCCGGGCACCGTGCTGGACTACCGGGTCGACGTCGACGGCGCGCTGCGCGACGACCCGTACCGGCACCTGCCCACCCTCGGCGAGCTGGACCTGCACCTGATCGGCGAGGGCCGGCACGAGCGGCTCTGGGAGGCGCTCGGCGCGCGGGTGCTCGACGCGGGCGTCGCGTTCGCCGTGTGGGCGCCCAACGCGCGGGGCGTGCGGGTGGTCGGCGACTTCACCGGCTGGGGCACCGACGACGGCTGGCCGATGCGGTCGCTGGGCTCCAGCGGCGTGTGGGAGATCCTGGTGCCCGACGTGCCGGTCGGGGCGAAGTACAAGTACCGGGTCCTGGGCGCCGACGGGCGGTGGCGGGACAAGGCCGACCCCCTCGCGGCGTACGCGGAAGTGCCGCCGGCCACCGCGTCGGTGGTGCACCGCTCCACGTACGAGTGGACCGACGCCGACTGGCTCGCGCGCCGGGCACGCCGGCAGCCGCACCAGGAACCGATGAGCGTGTACGAGGTGCACCTCGGCTCGTGGCGGCCCGGCCTCGGCTACCGGGAGTTGGCCGAGCAGCTCACCGCGTACGTGACGGAGCTGGGCTTCACCCACGTGGAGTTCATGCCGGTGATGGAGCACCCGTTCGGCGGCTCCTGGGGGTACCAGGTCACCGGCTACTACGCGCCGACGTCCCGGTTCGGCGACCCGGACGACTTCCGCCACCTCGTCGACACGCTGCACAACGCCGGGATCGGGGTGATCCTGGACTGGGTGCCCGCGCACTTCCCCAAGGACGAGTGGGCCCTGGCCCGCTTCGACGGCACCCCCCTGTACGAGCACCCCGACCCGCGTCGCGGCGAGCACCCCGACTGGGGCACGTACGTCTTCGACTTCGGCCGCCGGGAGGTGCGCAACTTCCTGGTCGCCAACGCGCTGTACTGGTGCGACGAGTTCCACGTCGACGGGCTGCGGGTCGACGCCGTGGCGTCGATGCTCTACCTGGACTACTCCCGGCCGGAGGGGCAGTGGGCCCCCAACCAGTACGGCGGCCGGGAGAACCTGGAGGCGATCGCCTTCATGCAGGAGGTCAACGCCACCGTCTACAAGCACCACGCCGGAGTGGTGATGATCGCCGAGGAGTCGACGGCGTGGCCGGGGGTGACCCGGCCCACCGCCGACGGCGGGCTGGGCTTCGGGTTCAAGTGGAACATGGGCTGGATGCACGACACCCTGCTCTACACGTCGAAGGACCCGGTCTACCGCCAGCACCACCACCATCAGCTCACCTTCTCGCTGGCGTACGCGTGGAGCGAGAACTACGTGCTGCCGATCAGCCACGACGAGGTGGTGCACGGCAAGGGCTCGCTGGTCGCGAAGATGCCCGGGGACACCTGGCAGCGGCTGGCCAACGTGCGGGCGCTGCTGGCGTACATGTGGGCGCACCCGGGCAAGCAACTGCTGTTCATGGGCTGCGAGCTGGGCGACGACCGGGAATGGAGCGAGGAGCGGGGCCTCGACTGGTACCTGCTGCACGACCCGGCGCGGGCCGGCGTGCAGCGCCTCGTCGGCGACCTCAACCGCGTCTACCGGGACACCCCGGCGCTGTGGGCGCAGGACACCACGCCGGCCGGGTTCCGCTGGATCGCCGGAGACGACGTCGCCCACAACGCGGTGTCGTTCGTCCGGATCGCCCCGGACGGCGCGACCCTGGTGTGCGTGGCGAACTTCTCCGCCGTGCCGCTGGAGGACTACCGGATCGGGCTGCCCGCCGCCGGCACCTGGACGGAGGTGCTCAACACCGACGCCCACCACTACGGCGGGTCCGGGGTGGGCAACCTGGGCGAGGTACGCGCGCAGGGCGTGCCGTGGCACGGGCTGCCGGCGTCGGTGGCGCTGCGGGTGCCGCCGCTGGGCGTGCTCTGGCTGCGCCGCGACTGATCCGCGTCAACCAGGGCGGCGTGGCGGGCCAGCCCGTGGCCCGGCGGGGATCAGGCCGCGTTCGCCCGGGGCGCAAACGTGACGTCCAGCCTCATGTTCAGCGCCCTGGCCAGCCGTTCGAGCACCGTCAGCGTCGGCACCGTGCCGCCGGCCTCGAAGCGGGCCACGGCCGACTGCGTCATGCCTGCGGCACGAGCAAGCTCGGTCTGGCTCCAGCCGTTGCGTTCACGCAGGTCCCGTACCGTCTGCCCGAGCTCGAAGGCGATCCGTGCCGCCTCGTATGCGTCTGCGGCCCCGGGCTCTGCCAGGCGTCGCTCACGCAGCTCGTTCCAGTCGTCTCGATCGTTCATCGCTCCACCCCCCTGGTGCACAGTGTGTCGCTCCGCCACGCATCGTTCCAGCGCCCGTCGCGCCCGCTCGACCTCGCGGTCCTCCCGCATCCGGGTCTTCCGGAAGACCGTCAGCAGGATGATGCGACGATCTGTGGCGATCCAGTAGGTCACCCTGACCTGGTCGCGATCCAGGTGGAACCGCAGTTCGCGCAGCTTGCCGTCGAGTTGCTTGGTGTACGGTTCGCCGAGGAGCGGCCCTCGCCCGGCGAGCAGGTCGACGTAGAAGGCCGCTCTTGCGAAGTGTGCTGTCGACAGTCCCTCCAGCCAGTCGCGGATTTCGGGCTCAAGCTCCACGCTACCCCACCCCATAGCATCGATGCTATGGAACCAGGTCAGGTGACACTCGGAGAGCGGCCCGCGTGTCGCGCCTGATCCTGCGCCGCCCGAGCCACCTGCCGGGCGGGCCACGCGTAGGCCCGTCCGGCCGCTCGCCGGTGCGCCCCGTCACGCGGATCCTGCCCGAGAGGCCGAGCACCGTCGGAGCCACGTATTCCAGGTCGACGGTCTCGCCCGCGCCGACCGTGACCTCGTGCTCGGCTACGGCGAATTCGTCGGTGTCGCCGAAGGGCACGACGACCCGCACGCTGCTCGGGCCGGCGGGCACCGCGAACTTGTGGCTGCCCCAGCCGTGCACGGGCACCTCGACACCGGCGAGCAGCAGCCGCGGCCCGGTGGACCGGTACGCCTCCGAGAAGGGGCCGTCGGGATAGGCGAAGGTGATGCGCAGGGACGGGCTCATCGGCCCGGGGTAGGGATCGGGGCGGTTCGTCGGGGGGACCGGCAGCGGCAGGACCGGGCTTCGCCGCGCCTCGCGGCGGTTCAGCCAGGCGTAGTAGCGCGGAACGCCGACGACTGATCGGAGCAGGGAGTACCAGACGCCAAAGATCAGCACGATGGTCAGCGCGATCCGCACCATGCCCAGGATCGTCACGGCCAGCGCCCACACCCGGGACGCCGGCCGGCCGTACCGGCAGTCGGTGTTGCCCTTGCCGAAGCACGCCTCCCGGAAGTCGACCGGCCTTCCCCGGTCGGCAGGGGTGACGACGGAGTTGCCGGTGACGATCCGCACCTCGCGCCCGTCGCCGGTCCGGACGGTCACGGCGCAGTGCCACCAGTAGCCGAGACCGTCGCCGCCGACCGGCCCGACCCGCCGGCACTCCCCCACCGTGGCCTGCGCCGGCCGCTCTGCCGGGGTGGACTTCACCACCCCGGTGCCCGGATAGAAGCCCGCCATCGTGTTGAACACCAGCCACGAGACGACGATGGCCACGGCGCAGGCGACCGCCACCCCGAGCTGCGCCAGCCGGCCCCAGAACGGCCCGCGTCGCTCGTACGCGGCGATCTGCTCACGCTGCATCGCCGCCGTCTCCTCGGGAGTGGTCCGACTCACCGCGGTCCCCCTGTCCGGCCGCCGCCGTCGGACGGTCGCCCCGTCGCCTTCCCCGAGACTGTCCGAGCGCTCTCGCCCTCGTCCACGAACATCACGACGAAGATCGCCAAGAGGCCCCCCAGCCGAACACCCGACGCCGGGTGTAGGCGCTCAGCCCTCTGCGCCTGGCGACGATCCAGGTCAGAAGGTAGCCCAGCGGCCACCCGAGCAGAAACGTCCAGATGGTGCTCCGGTCGACGACCACGAGAAACGGGAAGACCGCCGAGGCCGCCATGCCGACACAGGCCAGAAGCCAGGTGACCGCCGAGGACGACCTCCCCCGACTGCGCCCGCTCATACGTGCAACGCGGACAGGTACGCGCCGCCGGTCAGGGCCAGCACACCCAGCAGCACCATCAACACCCCGAAGGCCCGGTCGAACAGGATGAAGCGATTCCGAAGTCGCTCATCGGCTCGACTCGTCCTTCCGCCGAGACCGATCGGGCGCACGAGGCGTTGGGCCAGCTCGATGTGCCTGGACGCGATGCCCCGGTAGTCGGCCACGAGAGCCAGACCCGTCACGATCAGGAGCAGCCCGAGGGAGACTGCCGGAACCGCTCGCCCCACGATGACACCTCCGCGTACGGGGGCGGGCTCCGGTGCCGGCCCCCACATCGATCAACTCGTCAGAATGAGCACGGCACAGAGCACTCGTCCCTCTACCCGGCGGACCCGTCTGCCTTGCGGGGGAACAGGCGGCCGTGCAGCCGAAGGTACCTGGGCGCACCAAGGACAGCCCTGACGACGGCAACGACGGCGCTCCCGCCGAGAATGACCATCAGGAACCAGCCCAGCTTGCCGACGGCCAACAGCAGGCCCTCCAGCCACTGGTTGGCGGCCCTGCCGTACTCGCAGTCGCCGTCGCGACAGCTCTCCCTGATCTCCACAGTCCGGCCCAGGTCGTCAGGAGACAGGACGGACGGGCCCACCCGGACCACGCGCGTCCCGCCGTCACCGTCCCGCAGGGTGGCATCGCAGTCCCACCAGTACCCGAAGCCATAGCCGCTGATCGGACCGACCCGCGCGCACGCCCCGCCCGTGGCCTGCACGGCCCGGTCGCCCGGCCCACGGACCACCGTCCCGGTGCCCGGATAGAGACTGACCAGGGTGGACAGCAGCAGGAAGGTTCCCACCGCCGCCATCATCAGCAGGATCGAAACGATCACGTTCCGCACGCGATACCTGACAGGGCCCAGACCCGCCCACCTCCGCAGCTCGCGCTCACGGATGTCGGCGCTCCAGACGCTCGTGTCGAACACCGCCCGGATCAAGCGCACAGCACCCCGGACGCCCGCCGATCACGCCGATCGCGTCGAACGAACACGCCGCACGTTGACAGTCCGGATGTCAGCACTTGAGGAACCTCACGGTATAGCCCTCGTCGGGGTCGCTCTCGTACCCGAAGAGCCCGACCTCCCCTTCATCCGTCCTACGAACGATCAGCTCACCAGACGGCGGACTCACGGATGATCCAAGCTTGTCGAACTCCAGACGGACCCGGGGCGACGTCGCAGTTTCGCCGAAGGTCCAGCTGCCATTACCTGCTGCGGGTTGCACGCCCCCGTAGTCCCGGTCAAGGAGGTAGCCGTCGACGAACTCGTCGTCCTCGTGCAGGACCGCGAAGAAGTCACGCGACAACCTGACGAGATTGAACCTCCCGCCGGCCTCGACGGTCAGAAGATCGCCACCGCCCGAACACCATTCTCCGGCCACCTCCTCCACCAGGATCGGCGGCGACGCCTGGCTGCAGGCACCGACAAGGGCACCCACGGCCAAACAAACCACCGACATGAGTGAGGCACTGATCTTGCCGATGGTCATCACCTGCTCCACCCGCCGCGACGGTGCATCAGCCCTCGCTCGCGTAGATCCTGTACCCACCTCCCACCGTCCACGTATAACGCTGTCAGCAGGAAGACGTGCGGCGGAAGGTTTCCCGCTCGCCACTGTCGGGATCATCGACGTATCGCCACAGTATGACCTCACCCCGCCAACCGCGTTCTACCTCCAGCCCCACACGAGCCCTTGCATCCTTCATCACCAGCGTTGCCTCGGTGCTGGCGGTCAGGCTTCGCTCCAGCTCCAGCTCGCCAGTACCAGAAATCCTCTCCAATTCGGCAGCGGCGTTCCGGCCGAATGTGATGTTAGAAGCCGAAAATGAACCATTCGAAGCAAAAGTGATCGATCCGTCCAATTGCGATTCGAACGTTCCACACAAGGCTTCGACTTGCACTGGCGGCCACATGGTTCGACCGAACGTGCCACAGCAGATCAACAGCAGCAAGGAGGCGCCGATGAGAACAAACATCGGCCGCCTCCTCACCATTTTTCCATCAGTGAGCAATCAGCACCTTCCGTTACCCGAAATAGCATTCCGACAGATGACCGGCGGAGGACCCGAGCGCGGGGCCGCAGGAATCTTGGCGTGAAGCACGATCGTCTGAGTCTGCGTCGGAAGAGACTCCCCACCGCCGCCCGTCATCTTGTTCCAGGTATCCGTGTAGCCAACAAACGGCGGCCTGGTCATCGACGCCACGGTCGTATGATTGACAATAACCAACTCTACATCGGCTTCGCCGTTGGACTTCACATTGCTCGCCTGCCACTTGACGCGGTAGGAGCCGAGCATGGCCACTTCCAGGTTGCCAGGCTGCGAACCTTTATCACGACATTGACCAGCCTGAGCACAGTAGTACAAATATTCCGCGATGACGAAGAATTCCTTGGCAGCCGTTGGCAAGTTTTCCGAATCTCCAAGACTCTTGCCGAACTCACCCTGACGCGCCCCGGAATACACCTGACCCGTAACCCCTGACATGCTCTGCTGAAGGAAGGGATCCTTACGCACTTGCTCCGCGAAATAGTCACCATCGGTGAATCCGTAATTGCCGCCACTGCCACCCATGAAAGCAAGCACAAGATCCGGTGCCTTGATCACCTTCTTGCGTCCCGCCTTCGTGGAGGACCTTCCATTCCGATTTCCCCAATCGATATTCTTCCGCGTCCCGCATCCGCCAACGCAACCGCCAGCACCACGCTTTTTGTCACCTGGCTTGATGGGGCGCGGATCATATCCTCGACAGTCGAACTCCAGGCAATCCGACGGAATGAGCCCCGTGGGGTCGCTGGAGGTGACCGGGGTGTTGTTGGCGTAGGAGTAGCCGTTCCACTGTTGTGGTTGGCCGGTGTCCTGAAGCGAGTCGACGGAGGCGAAGCGTCCGATGACCGGGTCGTAGGCGCGGGCGCCGACGATGGTGAGCCCGGTCGGGCTGATCGGCTTGTTGAGGAAGCCACGGTTGTCGGGAACGGCGACCGCCGCACCTCGGGCCGCCCCGTACGGCGTGTACTGCCGCCATGTGGGGTTCTGGGCGGTGTTGTCGAGGTACAGAGTCGGGGTGCCCTGGTGGTCGGCGATGGCGAAGGTGTAGGCCGTGCCGCTGCCGGAGCGAATGCAACTGCCGCCGCCTGGGAGTGCGTGGTAGCGGTTGCCGTCGACGGCATTGGTGGCGGTGTTGAGGGTGAGCTGCTGCCCCGGCAGATACAGGGTGGTCTTGCCGGGCTCCTTCTGGAGCAACAGGTTGCCGTCGGCGTCGTAGGTGAAGGTGTTGTTGCCGCTGGTGCCACCGGTGACGCTGGTCAGCTTGCCGGCGTCGTCCCAGGCGAGGGTCTGGTTGCCCTGGGCGGCGTTGCGGCCGGTGGTGTTGCCGGCGGCGTCGTACGTGTAGGAGGTGCTCCCGGTCGCCCCGCCGCTCGTGGCGGTGGAGGTCAGGGTGTGGGGCTTGTTCTGCCCGTTGCCGTCGTAGGTGTAGGTGGTGGTCGTGTCGGTGCCGCCGGTCAGGTTGTGCTCGACCTGCTGGGTGCGGTTGCCGATCGGGTCGATCGTCCAGCTGGTCCAGTAGGCGCTGCCGGCGCCGATGGTGTTGCCGACCATGCTCTTGTTGGCGTTGGTCGGCGTGGTGGCGCAGGCGTCGGTGGCGGTCCACGCGTCGGTGAGGCGGGCGAGGCCGTCGTAGCCGTAGCACCGGGTCTCCGCCGGGGTGGTGACCCCGAGGCGCTTGCTGGTCTTGCGGGTGATGTTGCCGACCAGGTCGTACTTGTACTCCTGCTCGTCGACGGTGGCCGGGGTGGCCGTGGAGCGGGTGACGAGCTGGTTGGTCAGCCGGCTGGTGTGGGTGTCGTAGGTGTTGGTGACGTAGGCGGCGCTGGTGGCGGTGCCGATACTCTGCTGGTTGACCCGGCCCCAGGCGTCGTAGGTGACGCCGGTGGTGTAGGCGGCGAGGCCGGCGAGGGTGGTGGGCAGGTCCAGCACGCCGGAGTAGCCGTGCAGGACGGTTTCGGCGGGCAGGCTGCCCTTGGCCGGGTAGGTGTCGCTCAGGGGCAGGCCGAGCACCGAGGTGTACGAGTGCCCGAAGACGTACGAACCGGCGAGGGCGCCCTCGGTGGCGGGAATGGTGACCGTCTGCCCGAGGCTGGTGCCGAAGACGTTGAACGCCTTCTGCTGGGTCGTGAAGGGCTGGCCGTCGCGGTAGGCGACGGTGGTGGTGAGCTTGCCGATGGCGTTGGTGACCCCGGCGACGGCGTTGCTGTTGTCGTACACCCAGGCGGCGCGTTGATTCGCCGACGACTGGCTGGCCACGGTGGCAGCGTACTCGCCGGTCTTGCGGTCGAGGGCGTCGAAGGTGTAGGAGAGGGTCTTGTTGCGGCCGTCGGTGGACTGGACGAGGTTGCCGTTGGCGTCGTAGACCAGGCTGCTGTTGCCGGCGTCGGGGTCGGTCTTGGTCTCGACCTGGCCGAGCAGGTTGTAGGTCGAGGTCCACACGTTGCTGTCGGCGTCAGTGAGCGTGGACTGGTTGCCGTGGCTGTCGTAGCCGTACGTGCTGGTCGTGGCGGTGCCGCCGGTGACGGTGAAGTCCCCGGTGAACGTGTCCGCCGGGGTGGTCACCGTCGGGCGGGCCTGGTATTCGTGCAGTTCCTTCCTCCGGCCCAGCGGGTCGGTGACGGTGGCCGTGACGACCCCGCCGTCGGGGGGCACCACGGTGGTGCGGTCCCCGGCATGAACCGTGGTGGTGGAGACGGTGACGCCGTTCTTCGCCGCAGTGGTGACGATGGCGCGGCCTAGGCCGTCGTAGGTGATGGAGGTCTGGTTTGGCACCTGCTTGCCGAGGGTCGCCGCCGAAACCGGGGTGGTGACCGTCGGCGTGGTCGCGTCGTCCCACCACCCGTTGTACGACGCTCTGGTCCAGCCCCGGGTGTCGTAGAACGTGTCAGTGATCATCCGGCCGCCCTGCGGGGTTACCGACTGCGTCTGCCGGCTGCGCAGCAGGGCGTCGTAGAGGGTGACCGAGGTCTGGTAGCCGTTGGAGTTGTTCAGTTTCTGGCTGGTCACCGCCGTGACGCCGGTCTTGGACACCGTGTAGGTGAATTTGTGGTTGGCGTTGCTGCTGGTCGCCCGGTTGTGCAACCAGACGGCGGTGGCGCGGCCCAGGGCGTCGTACTGCTGCCGGGTCACCACGTTGTTGGCGTCGGTACTGGTGAGCGTGCTGCCGCGCCTCGGGTTGAGGGTCACCGACGACGTCTGGTTCAACGCGTTGGTCGTCGACGCGCCGGTGACCACGCTGGCGGCGTTCACGGTGTAGCCGGTGCTGGTCTTGTTGTTCTTGGCGTCGTAGGTGTCCGTGACGCGGCCGTACGAGTCGTAGGTGGTCTTCCCGCCGGTCTGCCACACGTAGGCGCCAGCGGTGTGGTCCCTGGCGAGTTGCGTGAGGGTGACGTCGCCCTTGGTCGGGGCGGCGGCCTGCGGGAACGTGGTGGCGAAGGTCGGGTCGTCGTAGAAGTTCCGCTCGGTCCTGACCACCTGCGCCGGCCGGTTCACCGTCGCCGGGGCGGTCAACGCGTTGACGCTGCCCGGTTCGGAGGCGGGGCTGCCCTGGGTGAAGCCGCCGCAGGCCACCGACACGGTCTCGGTCTGGCTGACCAGCCCGGCCAGGTTCGCGCCCGCGTTGACCGGGGCGTACGTGTAGCTGGTGCACTGGTCGAACGCCGTGTTGACCGGCACCGTGTACGTGTAGGTGTGCTTGAGCTCGCCGAAGGTGGCGCTGGCGGTGTTCGCGTCGTAGCTGTTGTCGCTGCCCGTGTACCGCCAGGTCAGTGACGCGCCGCTGGTGACCGCCTGCCGGGTGTACGTCTTGATCGGCGCGACCCACCGCGCGGTCAGCGCCGACAGGCCGGTGCGCGAGCGAGTGGCGGTGGCCCCGGACACCCAGTACGAGGTGATCGTGGACACCGCGAGGTCGTTCAGCATCTCGGTCTGGGTCAAGCCGACCGCAGCCGGCGGGGTCATCGCCAGCGCGGACGGCGCCAACGCGTCGCGCTTCCTGCTGTGGAACAACACGAGCGACAACACCTGGCGCTTCGGCATGGGCAACGCCGACAGCGGCTGGTCGTACACCCAGGTCGTGACGCCCGCCGGGACGGCGCTCGGCGTCTGGACGCATCTGGTGGCGACCTACAACGCCGAGACCCGGACGATCTCGCTGTACGTCAACAGCGTGCTGAAGGGCAGCGCCCAGTTCACCGCGACGCCGACGTGGCCCAGCGGCGGCAAGTTCGTCGTCGGCCGCTACCTGTACCAGGGCCAGCTCACCGCCTACTACGCCGGGATGATCAGCAACCTCCAGGTGTGGAAGCGGGCGCTCACCCCGGCCCAGGTGGGGGCGAACAACACCGTGCCGGTGGCCGGGGCACGCACTCCGTTCGGCGCGACCACCTGGGCTCCCCCGGGCACCGGGACCACGGAGACGGACATCTACACGGCCGACAGCAGCGGCAACCTGTGGCGGTACCGCAAGCAGAACGCGCAGGTGGGCACCCCTCGGCTGATGTCGACCGGGTGGAACCAGTTCACCGTCTTCGGGATCGCCGACTGGAACCACGACGGCAACCAGGACATCGTGGTGCGCGACAACACCTCCTGCGAGCTACAGGTCTTCCTCGGCACGGCGGACGACCTGAGCGCCAAGCCGGAGGTCCTCGGCGTCCAGTGGTGCAACTACCGCCCGTACGGGGTGGCCGACTGGAACCGCGACGGCTTCCAGGACGTGATCGCGGCGGGCTCGACCAACGACCTGTGGGTGTATCCCGGTGACCTCAAGGGCGGCAAGAGCGCCCGAATGGACGTCGGCGACGGCTGGTCGACCGACGACACGCCGTACGGCATCGTCAACGTCGTCGGCGACGCCACACCGGACGTCTACACCCGGTTGGTGAGCAACGGCACGCTGCGGTTGTACGACTTCCGGCGGGAAGCATCACCCAGGTCGGTGTGGGCTGGGGCGGTTACACCTCGTTCGGCCTGACCGACTTCAACCGGGACGGCAGGCCCGATGTCGTCGCCCGGGAGAACTCGACCGGGATCCTGTGGCTTTACCCGGGAGCCCCGGCGGGTCTGCTGAGCGCCCGCAGCCAGATCACCACCGGCTGGTGACGTAGCGGGCGGCGGGCCGGGCCGGTGGTGATCCGGCCCGCCGTCGCGGCGCCGTCGGAAAGCGGTCAGACCAGGCCGGCGTCGCGCAGCAGTTTCCACAGCCCCGCGCCGTCCGGGGCGGAGAGCCACTTCTGCCCCACCGGCCCCGACGACGAGCTGCCCGACGCGGCGGGCAGGCTGCCGGCCAGCACCGACTGGGTGGGCGACAGGCGGCGGATCGCCACGCCGGCCACGTTGTCCGGGTGCCCGGCGGCGAACTCCCGGTAGATCTCCGGGTCGTGCTGGCCGTCGTCGCCGATGAGCAGCCAACGCACGTCGGGAAACTCGCGGGACAGCCGGGCCAGGGTGGCCCGCTTGTGCTCCCGGCCGCTGCGGAACCACCGGTCGGCCGTCGGCCCCCAGTCGGTGAGCAGCAGCGGCCCGGCCGGGTAGAGGTGCCGGGACAGGAACCGGGTCAGCGTCGGCGCGACGTTCCACGCGCCGGTCGACAAATAGAACACCGGGGCGCCGGGGTGGGCGGTGACCAGCCGTTCGTAGAGCACCGCCATGCCGGGCACGGCCGCGCGGGCGTGCTCGTCGAGGACGAAGGTGTTCCACGCGGCCAGCAGGGGGCGCGGCAGGGCGGTCACCATGACCGTGTCGTCGATGTCGGAGAGAATGCCGAACTTGACGTTCGGGTCGAGGACGCGGATCAGCGCCTCCACCGGCTCGGCGTCGGCGACGCTGAGGCGCACCGACCCCCAGCCGGGGGTGAGGTCGGCCTCGACCACGGTGTCGACGAAGCCGCTGCGGTCGGCCTTCGCCTCGTGCGTCACGCCGCCGGCCTCGATGGTGACCGTCACGTGCTTGGCGGGCAGGGTGGTGAAGCTGCGCCAGCCACGGACCTTCTCCAGGCGCTGCCGGGACCGGGTGTCGGGGCGGCCGAGCAGCACCCGGCACAGCACCCGCGCCCAGCCGGGGGCGCCGTAGCCGGCGTACGCGATGATGTTGGTCTGCCACCCGGTGCGCCGCAGCCGGCGCTCGACCAGGTTGTGCACGGCATCCTCGATCCGCGCGGCCCGGTGCAGGGTCGGTACGGCCAGTTCGCCGGCGGGTGTCGGTGGCACGCTGCAACCCTGCCACACGCCGGCCACCACAGCCACGCGAGTCGGCGGCTCCTCCGACCACCGCGCCACCGACCACCACCCGCCGCCGGTCTGCCGCGAACCGGCCCGGCCCGCCCCGGGCGCGTGACACACTCCGGTCGGGGCGACGACGGGGGCGTTGGTCGTGTCGACACCTGTGCAGGACCGTGGGCGGCGGCGTCCGGCGCTGGACCGGCCGGCGCGGGCCGCGCTGCTGCTCGGGCTGGCCGGGTTCGGCTACCGGCTGGTCCTCACGCTGCTCACCGTGCCCGTGTCGAACAGCGACGAGGCCACCTTCGGCCTGGCCGCGCTGCACATCGCGGCCGGCCGGGAGCACCCCGTCTTCCTGTACGGGCAGCGCTACATGGGCATGGCGGAGGCGTACCTGGCGGCCCCGCTGGTCGCCGTCGCCGGGCCGAGCTGGCCGGTGCTGCGGCTGCCGGTGCTGGCGCTGTGGGCGCTCTTCGTCCTCCTGGCCTACCGGCTGACCCGCCGGATCTGCGCGCCGTGGTACGCCGTGCTGGTCGTCGGCCTGCTCGCGCTGGGCCCGGAGCGGGTGCTGCGCGACCAGTTGCAGGTCGTCGGGGGGCGGCCCGAGGTGAAGCCAGCGGTGCTGCTGATCCTGCTGGTGGCGGTGGGGCTGGCCGACCGGCGGCTGCGGTCCCGGCCGCTGGCGGCGGGGGCCGCGGGGCTGCTGGCCGGGTTGGCCGTCTGGTCGGACTGGCTGATCGTGCCGTACCTGGCGGCGGCCGGCCTGCTGCTGGCCTGGGTGCTGCGCCGGGAGTTGCTCGGCTGGTGCGGGACGACGCTGGCGGCCGGGTTCGCCGTCGGGGCGGCGCCGCTGGTCGCCGACAACCTGCGCGCACCGCCGGGGCAGGACTCGCTGTCGGTGCTGCGGCGCATCAGCCAGGTGGCCGGCGCGACGCCGCCCCTGACCGACCGGCTGCGCGGCGGGCTGCTGGAGGGGGTGCCGCTGGCCACCGGCCTGTGCCCGGTCGACGGCTGCGCCCACTGGCAGCAGTGGTTCGGGCTGTTCTACCCCGCGCTGCTGGCCGCCGCCGCGGTGCTCGCTCTGGTCGCGTACCGGCGGGCCGCCGCCCGGCCGGCCGGCGACCGGGTCGGGCCGGCCGCGCAGCTAGCCCTGGTCGCGGGTGCCGGGTTGACCCTCGCGGCGTACGTACGCAGCCCGCTGGCCGCGACCGACCCGCTGAACAAC
Organism: Micromonospora sp. KC207; assembly: GCF_004348615.1. Classification (NCBI taxonomy): domain Bacteria; kingdom Bacillati; phylum Actinomycetota; class Actinomycetes; order Micromonosporales; family Micromonosporaceae; genus Micromonospora; species Micromonospora sp. KC207. The sequence continues at coordinate 1,696 of NZ_SMKJ01000011.1, read as the reverse complement.
GCCCGCTACCTGTCGGTGCTCCAGCTCTCGCTGCCGGTGGCGCTGTGGCCGCTGTGGGTGGCGGCGCGGCGCGCGTGGCGGGGCACGGCGGGCGCGGCCGGGCGGCTCGCCGGAGCGTCGGCCACCGCCGCGCTGGCCGGGTTGGCCGCCACCGCCCTGGCCGCCACGGCGTTGTTCGGCGCCGGCCTCGGGCCGTCGCGCGCCGAGGAACGGCAGGCCCGGGAGCTGGCCGACGCAGTCCGCCGGGCGGGGCTGCGCGCGGTGTACGGCGAGTACTGGACCTGCAACCGACTGGTCTTCCACACGGCCGAGTCGGTGGTCTGCGGGGTGCTCGACGGGCGGCTCACGCCCGGGCAGAACCGTTACCCGCCGTACTGGCGGCAGGTGGGCCGGGCCGAGCGGCCCGGGTACGTGCTGGTGGCCGACGGCCCGGCCGACCGGCGGCTGCGGGAGCTGCTCGGCCCGCGCGCCGGGCCGGCGCTGCTCGCCGAGGTCGGCGGCTATCGCGTGTACCACCCGGAGACGGCCGTGCGGCCGTGGCGGTGAGCGCGGTGCGTACGCTGGCCCGGCCGGCGCGGACGACGCCGGGTGCGCGAGGAGTCGTGAGGCGATGCTCATCCTGCTGCCGCCCTCGGAGGGCAAGGCCGACGCCGGGACCGGCCGGCGGCTGGACCTGGCCCGGCTGTCCCTGCCCGAGCTGACCGGTGCCCGCGCGCGGGTGCTGGCGGCGCTGGTGGGGCTCTGCGCCGGCCCAGGCGGGGCGACCGCCCGGGGCGGGACGGCGACTGGGCACGAGGCGGCGGCCCTGGAGGCGCTGGGGCTGACCCCGGGGCTGGCCGGCGAGCTGCGCCGCAACGCCCGGCTGGAACGGGCGGCCACCGTCGAGGCGGGCCGGCTGTACACCGGCGTGCTGTACGAGGCCCTCGACCTGGCCACGCTGCCCCCGTCGGCGCAGCGGACGGCCCGCCGGTCGGTGCTGATCAGCTCCGGGCTGTGGGGCGCGGTCCGGCTCACCGACCGCATCCCGCCGTATCGGTGCCCGATCGGGGCGCGGCTGCCCGGCGTGGGGGCGCTGTCGGCGTACTGGCGGCGAGAGCTCAGCCCGGTGCTGGAGGCGGCGGCCGGCGGCGGCCCGGTGCTGGACCTGCGCTCGGGCGCGTACGCGGCGACGTGGACCCCGCGCGGCGAGCTGGCCGGGCGGACGGTGACCGTGCGGGTGCTGCACGAACGGGACACGCCGTCCGGGCCGGTCCGGTCCGTGGTCAGCCACTTCAACAAGGCGACGAAGGGGCGGCTGGTCCGTGACCTGCTCACCGCCGGCGCCCGTCCGCGCACCGCCGACGGACTCGTGGCCGCCCTGCGGGACCTGAAGTACACCGTGTCGGAGCAGCCGGTGTCGGCCGGCCGGCCCCGGGCCGTCGACGTCGTGGTGACGCGGCTGTGACGGCCTGAACTGTCGCAAGATTTCCTCAAGCCTGGCGGCCACGGGTACCACCGGGCCGCCCGGCGGGCCACGGTAAGGGGAACCCGATGCCGACAAGGAGGCTCTGGTGCCCCTCGAACCCACGCTGCTCGATCGGCCTCGCCTTCCCACGACACCGCCCCCGCTGGACTGGCTGACCCTCGCCGACGCGTTCGAGGTGGCCTGCCTGCTGCGTTGCGTGTCCGCGGCGGCCGGCCCCGCCCGGGCCGGCCG